>JAGHCS010000253.1 GCA_021160355.1 Candidatus Cloacimonadota bacterium | reverse complement strand
CATTTTTTACCGATAATATCTTCTTCGGATTTTCCCAACAATTTACATGTGCTTTTATTGCATTGAATAATAAAATTATCTTTATCCAATATAGTTATAGAATCTTTTATTGCATTGAAAGTTGTCTTCCAATGTTCGCTTGATTCTTGCAATGCTTCTTCCGCTTGTTTACGCTCGGTGATGTCTTCCTGGACAGAAATCAAGCATTGCTTGCCCGATACTTCCAGGGTGCTAACACGGCAATAGGTAGTGAACGGCGTTCCGTCCTTCTTAATGTTACTGACCTCCCCGAACCAAGCTCCCTGTGTCTTCAACTGTTCAATGACATCGCCGACGAACCGGGCATTCTCTTCCGGTGAATAAGTGTTTAGAACAGATACGGATTTGCCGATCAATTCGCCTTGCTCGTATCCAAACATAGCCTCGAACGCCGGATTGGTGAAGAAGATGATACCATTCTCGTCAGACACGTTGAAGCCTTCTACCATACTCTCCAATATTCGAGCCCGAACTTTGAGCGACTCTTCCGCCCGCTTGCGCTCGGTGATGTCCCGAGCAATGAAAAGAACAGTATTTTTAGTTTTGGGAAAAGCCCTGCCTTCAAACCATAATTCTTTGTCTTCTATGATCAATGGATAATCAATAGTTTTTATTTTATTTTCACTCAAGCTCTTACGAATAAATTCAAGGAAGATGTCAGCTTCA
Organism: Candidatus Cloacimonadota bacterium; assembly: GCA_021160355.1. Lineage (GTDB taxonomy): Bacteria > Cloacimonadota > Cloacimonadia > JGIOTU-2 > JGIOTU-2 > Celaenobacter. The sequence goes on along the minus strand of JAGHCS010000253.1, from coordinate 4,657 downwards.
GGTTTGGGGAATATTTCATGTAGTGTTTTTCCAATTATCTCATCTGAAGGTTTGAACAATAAATTTTGTGATGTGGGTGCAATGTTGACATATCTTCCATCATAATCAATCTCAATCACAATTTCATCCATGGCATTAAAAAGTGTTAGTAAATTATCTTCGTTTTCTCTTAATTCTTTCGTTCTTTTTTTGACGGTTTCATCTAATTGTTCTCTTTCTTCTCTCAACTTATCTTCAGCTTCTTTAATTCTTAATAAAACATTTACCTGGGCAATTAGTTCTGATGAATCAATTGGCTTTGTTAAAAAAACATTTGCTCCAACATCAAGACATTTTACGCGGCTTTCTGCATCTGTTCTGGATCCTGTGAGTATCATAATAGGAATATGCTTTGTCGCATCATCTGCTTTCAATTGAATACATAGCTCATACCCATCCATTTCTGGCATAATTATATCCGTAATGATCGTATCCGGTTGTTTTTCTTTTGCGATCTTCAATCCCTTTTTTCCGTGTAGAGCTGTTAAAACTCGGCAATCTGGTATTAAATCTTCAAGTGTTTCTTTTATAACATTTAAATTATCCTGCGTATCATCTATTACTAAAATCTTTTTCATGTTTCTTATTTTTTAGCCATATTAATGAACTAATTTGTTTTGTTTAAATTTCATATTTGACATTTTATAATAATATTCTCATATTCTCTGATTCAGCTCAGTCCCTATTAGTATTGGCTTAAAAGCCACATAAAATCAATTTTTATTTCAAATCATGAATTAAACTGTTCTATAAACGTATCTATTTCCCCTGTCAAATTTATCATTTTAAATATTTCCAATTTCATTCCACTTTTTCTATTTCCCGCGTGCCTGCTGTCGGATTGTATCTTCGAAAATCTGCCCAATCAGCGTGCTATTAATTCGATAATCCTTTGCTATACATAAATATCACAAACAAAAAAGGGCACTCGACGGTGCCCTTTAATATTTTATATTAATCTGAATTAATCTTCGATCGCCTCGACGTTTGCGCGTGGAACAGTAATTTCGATTCCATCTTCCATTTTTGCCTTGAGAACACGTACTTTTGTTTCAGATTCAACAACGACAAGCTCTTCAGGCAATCCTGTCACTTTGCAAATTTCACCAAAATGCGGTTCCCTGATGATCCTGATAATACTGCCGATCTTCAGTCCAGATATCTCTTTTTCTTTCGCTTTCAGCTCTTCTTCTTTAAAAGGAATCGGGATAATGATCTCGGGTCTCATCACGCCGGCTCTGATCTGTGTTTTGCCATGCATGGAAGTTTTATAGCCCTCGAACTCTTTCAAAATCTCATAAGTTTTTGCAGCCATTTTGATTGGACCAAAACCTTCTGTAAGAACGAGAGTCAAACCAATCTCTTCATGCCCGGTAATTGCAACACCGATATCATAGCCGAGTAGGTCTTTGAGATCCTGGTCATCGATACCGCCTATAACAATACCCTTTGCATTTACTTGAATAGCTTTTTTTATAGCAGGTAGGCGCACCATAGAACCACCCACAATGATCTTGTCTTTGCATGAAGTGTCAATCTGTTCAGGTAGAAGTTCGGCATCCGGTCCATCGACAAGAACTTTTATCTCGCCTGTAATCTCTCCACCAATTCCGAAAATTCCCTGAATATATGCAGATTTATTCTCGATCTGGACGCCTTCATTTTCATACACCTTGCTGACCACTCCATCAATAAATGCTTTCACCGTTATTGGTACTGGTGGTTCCCGAAGGAGAACCTGACCGGTTATGCTTGAAATATTCTCAACCGTACCGGTGATCGGTGACTTCACAATGTTTTTGAAAAAACCAAAAAAACTCTGACTGATTGCAAGAGGTTCGTCCTTCTTGATCTTTTCACCCTCTTTTTTCTGCATTTTGGATAGTACGTCAGAAGGCGGTACTCCAAGTTTGTTTCCTATATTTATTGCGATAACATCACCCGGCAGATCGGTTTTTGCAACATTGTCATCTGCGGTTACCTTATCGCCAACTTTTACGACAACTTCACCTTTGAGAGGAAGAATTCTATCTTTTCTCAGTATAGTGCTTTTTGTAATTGTCAATCCGGGAGTATATGCTTGTGCCATGTGAACCTCCTATGATAACCATTCTTGGGGATAGGCTTCCAGAGCCTTCATCCACTTTTTCAACGATTGAACACGTGCTGCATTATCCTCTGGAATGTGAGCAGCCATGGTTTCTTTATTCAACCTTTCATCGAAATAAGATTCTCTTCCGCGTGTATCAATGATCACACCAACGACACCACCGGAAATCGTGGTTTCAACTTCACTATTCTTGCCAGCACCAAGGTCAAGACCGCTCATGGGTTTTAATGTTGCTTTTGCATTTTCTCCAACACCAAGATCCAGTTTGATCATTTCTCCAAATGGAATGACTTCTTCGAATACCCCTCCATTCGGCAACTCAATTTTCACTTCAAGGGCATTTTTCCCTTGCTTGAATTTTCCTTTTGGAGCGATACATGTTCCAAGATGAATAAGGCAGTCCTTTTCAAAAACTTCCCGTGCTGCCTGTTCACTTATTGTTGACAGAACACCAAGCTGTGGCATCATGAATATGCTATCAACAGCAAGACGAGTGATACCTTCGGGAAGGAATGCGTCGATCATCATCATCGCAGATTGATTTCTTCGAGGTGCGTGAGAAAGTACTCCACCGCTGCCTACTAAAATGTTAAGAGTCATCATATTTACGATTGTTTCACCGGATGTTGATTGCGAGAAAGCTTCAGAAATTTCTCTTTCTCTCTGTGTGCCTTTAAGAGTAACGGCAAATTCTTTATGCTGCTCAAAAGCAAGACGAAGCGCTTCTTTTGCGATTGCCTGTTCCAGCATAAGTTCTTCTGCAAGGAAAGGGATTGTCGTAGGTCTGATCATTTTATTTTTGATCATATTTCGCAGTTGAGTTTCCGGAATATCGAAAGGCACCCAGCGTAAAATATTTTTAATTCCTGTTGAAGCAAGCACGTTGGAAATACTGTAACTCATTCCCAGGTTAGCGCTTACTGTTCTGTTGAACACTTTATCTTCAGAGAAGACAGAAAAGACATCGGTTGTAGCTCCTCCGATATCCACACCCACGACTTCGATATTTTCTAGCCGCGCAATTGTCTGCATGATGTTTCCGACTGCTCCAGGTGTAGGCATGATTGGCACTTCTTCGATTTTACCTTCTTCAGTTTCTGCCCTTGCCCATGCCATAAGCTTCTTATATCCCGGCGCTTGAGCCATCACATGCTCCATGAAAAGATCGTGTATCTTATCACGAGCAGGACCAAGATTTTCTCTTTCAAGCACAGGTCGGATGTTGTCTGTTATGATAAGATCGACCTTGTCACCTAGAGTTGCTTTCACTGCTTCTCGGGCATCTTTATTCCCAGCGTAAATGACAGGAAGCTTATACTCTGATCCAAGACGGGGTTTGGGATCTGCTGCAGCTATGATCTCCGCGAGTTCAACCACATGCTTGGTCGTTCCCCCATCGATTCCCCCTGACAGAAGTATCATGTCTGGACGTAGATGTCGAATTCTCTCGATTCTTTGATGCGGAAGACGCTTATCATTGCTCGCAAGCACATCCATAACAATTGCTCCAGCACCGAGTGCTGCACGCTCTGCGCTTTCACCGGTCATGCTTTTCACCACGCCGGCAACCATCATTTGAAGTCCTCCGCCAGCGCTGCTCGTGGACACATATGCATCAACACCCTTATCGCCATCCTGAGGTACTTCTATAGTCTCATCTTTGATGATATATCTTTCTTTTTCTCCTCGCATGTGTACAAGATCCTGAACTTCTTCGACCGCATTCAGCACGCCTTTCGTCACATCATCAAAGGGAGCTTCCACTGTCGTTGGAGCTTCACCTCGTACGATCAAACGATATACATCATCAATTTTCTTAATTAATATGGCTTTCGTCGTTGTACTACCACAGTCAGTAGCCAATATTGAACGTAGCTCTTTTGCCATATTTCCTCCGATTTATTTCACTTTATTTTTTAATAATTTTTTCTTCTTTTTCAATTCTTTTGCCTTTTTCTTTTCAGCTTTCAACTCTCTATGGAAGGCAGCATCCATCTCGTCAATCTTATTTATAAGATATTTCACATTATCAATATTTTCAAGTGAACATGCAAATTTTTGATATTCTTCCGGCTTAAAAATAAGCTCTGCAAATGGCGCGATCATATAAAGGATCTGGCTCGCAATAAAATTCAATGGCTTCAGTGATTCTATCAACAGAATTGCTGCAGACCCCATACGTCTTTCAGCGATGAATTTTGCTGTTTTGTCCATTAATTCATGGGCATCATCTTTTGAAATTTCTACAATAACATCTGCCATGCTTCACGCTCTCGCTAATGTGCATACGTAAATATGCTTTGCAAAATTTTCCTTTAATAAAAGGGCGATTGATTTCATAGTTGATCCAGTTGTCAAAACATCGTCAACTAATAAAAGAGATTTATTCTTAATTGGGTCAATATTTTTTACATGAAATGCATTCGCAACATTTTTTTCACGTTCATGCTTTTTTAGTTGCGTTTGTGTCTGAGTATATTTTTTTCTTTTCAGCACATTATTTAAAAT
>JAGHCS010000191.1 GCA_021160355.1 Candidatus Cloacimonadota bacterium | reverse complement strand
TTGAAAAGACAAAAAGTGAATTCGGCAAACAAGCGATTGAAGAAACATTAGAACCCTTGAAGATTTCGTTGGAACGGTATAACCGAGAGATAAAAACTATTGAGAATCTTCGTAAAGAAGATCTCGGCAGCTTGAAGGAGCAGATCACACAACTGGCAAACTCGAGTGAAAATCTTAAGAAGGAAACAGCAGGACTGAAAAATGCTCTTAAGCGTCCTGAAGTGCGTGGCAAATGGGGAGAGCTGCAGCTCAGGCGAGCTATCGAATTAGTTGGCATGTCCGAATACTGCGATTTCACAGAACAGGTCAGCGTGAAAACGGAGGATGGACTGCTCAGGCCCGACCTTATAGTTTACTTGCCGGGACATCGAAGTATTGTAGTAGATTCCAAGGCACCAACAAAATATTTTATGGAAGCATATGAAGCTGAAACTGAAGAGAAAAGAGAAGCTGCCAAGATCGCCTATTCACGCGCTGTTCGTCATCATATGAATGAACTTTCCAAAAAAAATTACTGGAAGCAGTTTGAAGATGCACCAGATTTTGTAGTCCTATTTTTGCCCGGCGAGTCATTTTTCTCAGCAGCGCTGGAACTCGACAACAAACTCATCGAAGATGGGATCCAAAATAAAGTCATAATTGCAACACCTACGACCTTTATTGCTCTTCTTCGCACAGTTGCAATGAGCTGGCAACAGCAAAAATTAACTGAGAATGCTAAGCAGATCGCAGAGACCGGCACCGAATTATACGAACGTATCTGCACCTTTCAGGAGCACCTTGATAGAGTTGGATCAAGTCTGGATACGTCTGTGAAACATTATAATAAAGCGGTCGGTTCATTCACAAGCCGAATTGTGCCTAGTGTTCGCAAACTTGAAGAGCTCGGAGTTCAGCAAACTAAGAAAAGTCTTCAGGAAACCCAGGAAATTGACACGAATCCTCGGGAACTTCCATCAGAATAAATTGTAATAAAAAAAATGGTGGGCGATGTAGGATTCGAACCTACGACTTCTTCCTTGTAAGGGAAGCACTCTAGCCTCTGAGTTAATCACCCACGTGCGCCATAATGTAAAGCTTGTTCTTCAAACGTCAAGAATATTGACATCCAAAATGCTCCTTCATTTCATGCAAATCTCATGAATATCATAAAAATGTTTCTGTTTGTTTTTATTTTGCTCATTCCCCTAAACTTGTCAGGAGAAATGGAATTGACGATTGCCCGTGTGCAATATGACGGTGGTGGTGATTGGTATAATGACACCTCAGTCATTCCTAATCTCTGCAACGAGATCAGTTCCCGCACTTTGATCAAAACTGTGCCTGAACAGGCAATAGTTTCCCTTAAAAATAATTCCATTCTAAACTACCCACTTTTATATATGACGGGGCACGGCAACATAAGTTTTTCTGAAGAAGAAATTGTAAATCTTAGAAACTATCTTGAAAAAGGCGGATTCCTCTACATTGATGACGACTACGGTTTGGATAAGTACATACGCAGAGAATTAGCAAAAGTATTCCCAGAAAAAGAGCTTCAGGAATTACCGGCTACTTTTCCACTTTTTGATAGCTACTACATCTTTCCAAACGGACTTCCAAAAATCCATGAACACGATGGCAAGAGACCCCAGGCATTTGGAATTTTTGATGATTATGGCAGATTGACGGTTTTATACACGTATGAAACTAACATCAGTGACGGATGGGCTTCCCAGGAAGTTCACAAAGACCCTTCACATATAAGGGAACAGGCATTTAAAATGGGAATCAACATCGTGTACTATGTGCTCACACATTAAAGGAGTTCAATGAAAATAATCTGCATTTCGGACCTTCACCAACGCTTTTTTGTCGATAAAGAAGAGAAGAAAAAACTGGATACTTTTTATTCCTTTCTCAATGCGCTTATTGCTGATTCACCGGACAAACTCATTATCGCAGGAGATCTTTTTGATGTATGGTTCGAGTACACAATGGTCATTCCGAAAGCATTTTTTGAAACCCTTCATAAATTGAAAATTCTCATTGAAAAAGGCACAAAATTAATTTATATCGCAGGGAATCATGACTTTGTGTTCAAAGATTTTTTCCAGTTGAACCTGCAAGCTGAAGTATTTAGAAATGACTATACTTTTACCTGCGGTGGAAAAAAATTTTATGTATCTCACGGTGATGAATTCACCTCAAATGATCTTCAATATCATGTATTAAAAGGTATTCTGCGTAGTCCGTTTGTTCATAAATTATTCAGCTGGATTCACCCCGATGCTGGATTGCGAACAGGCAAACTCATGTCGCGTTCAAGCCAGAATTACAACAAATCAAAAAAAACACTCGCAAAGCAGGAAAAGGGTATGATCGATTTCTCAAATAAATTGTTTGATGAAGGTTTTTCCTATACAGTTATGGGACATATCCATAATCCGCACATTGTACAGCTTGATAAGGGAACGTATATTAATCTTGGTGATTGGATCAGGTATTACAGCTACCTGGAAATTATTGACGACAAGGTTGAGCTAAAATATTGGAAATAATTCAATTATACAATAAGGGCAGGATCGAAATATTGATTCCTTCCTTCAATGCATTGCCCTCATAATCCTTTGTTTTTTCGGTAACTATCAAAGAATACGGAACATAGTTCCTCAACAAATTTTTAGGTTTCACCACAAAAGTATAACCTTGCTCTTTTTGTATTGAGAGTTCAACCGGTTTACTATCTTCGGAATTTACAAGTGAAACAGAAATATTTTCCGGAGGAATTATCTTGTTGAATTTTATTCGGAATTCGGGAGTTAAGGTCGTAACTGTCTGCCCGTCCTCATGTGAAAGAGAATCCAGCTCCAAAAATGTTGTGTCCGGCAACTGCTTGTTTAAGAAGCTGAGAGTATCAAGTTCTGTGACATTATTTTTGAAATCGATAATATCCTTTAACTCCAGCATATACGCATTCGTATCACATACACCCGTAATACACTCAATGTCTGAGCCCGTTATTATATATTCATAAACTGGTAGCCTGTTTTTTGTTGCCTGATCAATAATTTTTATAGATCGAACTTTTTTTATATACTCAGTAAAACGAATGAGAAGGCGTTGAGCGCTTTCAGGTATGATGTTTTTTAAAACCGGTTTGGTCGAATCCTGAAGACTAAGAGTAAGTGTAATCTCGTTCTCGGGCTCAATCAATTTTATAATCTTCTCATCAAAAAGTTCCCTTTTTTTATCAACTTCCGTATTATTATTTTCATCGAGAAAAGCAAGAACGGAAACCTCATCAGAAGGGAGATTCTCAAATGTGAAATTTTGAATTTTTTCTGTATTTTGTGATGTAACAAAAATCGTATCCTGAGTATTATAGAGCTGTACGAAATACATGCCCTGCCGAATAGGAGCCCGTTCATCCAGCACAAGATTTACGTCTAAATTGTGTGCTGAAATGCTGTCGGAAGTTGAAAAGATCAGAGTGTGTGCTTTTTCCAGAGCATTATCACGGAGGTCTTTACAGCGGGTATCAAGGGTGAGAAGGTAGGTTTGATCCGGATTGAGTTCTTGGAGTAATTTTATCGTAACGCTCTGCTTACCCGATGTGATCTTCTTTTTCATGATGGGCGGATAAAAATGAAGGGCATCCTCAAAAGAACGCTCGTCAATAGTCTCTGTAAAAGTAATTGTGATTTCATCGTCCTTAAAATTTTTTGTTAAATTTTCCGGTTCAAAATTTATAATCTCAGGAGGAGTTGTATCCTTGGGACCACCAGTTGGAGGTCTATCTTTACCGCAAGAAAAAAAAGCTGCCAGAAAAAGGCATATCGTCAAAATTGAAAGGACTCTTTTCATAAGAGAAATTGGAATTTGGTGAAATTTTACTGTCAAGATAACTTAGTGTGAAGTCATTGAATAAAGTAATTACTTGACGAGTTTTTTTGGAAAAGGTTGTTTTATTTAAAATAACATGGGGGCTTACATGAAAAGAAAAGTTTTTGTGATTGCCATTTTGATGATCGTGCTTCTTGTTTCTCTGGCAAGTATTCAGGGATGCGGTAAAAAGAAAACTGACGAAGTCAAACCGCCCAAGAAACCTGAAGTTACTAAACCGGAAGAACAAACGAAAGAGACAACTCCGGCAGCACAGCAGACAGTTCCTACTAAAAAAGTTCCACCTGACCAAGCGAAGCTGTATGAGTTACAAGTTGCTGCCAGTCCGAGTTATGCAAATATCGTCACAGAGAAAAACAAGCTTGCACAGTACGGATATGAGACCAAGATCACCACGACCAAGAAAAAAGGTAAGCTATTTTACCGCCTGCGTCTTAAGGGTCTTTATTCGGCACCTGAAGCAAATGAACTGGGAAAACAGCTGAAGGCAAAATTCCCTTCAATTAATGATTACTGGCTGGCAAAAGTTAAATAAATAGGACGCCACACCATATCAATCCCGACATTCTTTCTCTGAATGGAGGGATTTTTCTATCTTTATGAAGAAGGATAAAGAACTCTTTCGAAGCTGGACAATTATTGATCTCGATAATTTCCGTTATAATATCGAGCAACTTAAAAATCGTCTCTCCCCAAGAACGCATTATATGCAGATCGTTAAGGCAGATGCTTATGGGCATGGCTCACTTGAAATCGCTCGTGAAGCAGAAAAATTGGGTGTTCAGTGGTTCGGTGTGGCAAACAGCGATGAAGGTGTGCTGCTCAGACTGGAAAATATAAATCAGCGAATCCTCGTGCTCAGTCCTTCCTTCGGAAGCGAGATTGAAACCCTCGTTACCTATAACCTTACTCCGACCATTTCTGATATGGGATTCGCCCGCGCGCTTGACGCTTATGCCAAAAAGCATAAAAAGACAGTATCTGTTCATATTCTTTTCGACACTGGAATGGGCCGTGCAGGGTTCCTGTGGAAAGAAGCAGAAAAAATTGCACATGCTATTAAACAATTGAGAAATCTTCAATTTGAAGGAATTTCTTCGCATTTCTCTATGAGTGAAACCGAAGACATTTCATTCACAGAGAAACAGAATAAGCGCTTTATTAAGATTATCAAGACTTTTCAAGATATTGGCATTGATCCTCCTTATAAGCATATTGCAAACAGCGCTGCTCTTATCAATTTTCCTGAATCTTGCCACACAATGGTACGCTCCGGTTTACTGTCCTATGGCATTTACACTGCAGATAATCTCAAGGAAAAGATTGAGCTGAAGCCGGTCATGACATTCAAATCAAAAATTGGATTGATCAAAGAATTTCCTGAAAATGCCAGCATAAGTTATAATCAGACTTATATCACAAAAAAAATTACAAAAGCTGCAATACTTCCAATCGGGTATGGTGACGGATATAATTTTCTTCTTTCAAACTGCGGTAAGGTTTTGGTTCATGATACAATATGCCTGATCCTTGGTCGAATAACTATGGACATGATCGTTGTCGATATTTCTCAGGTGCAAAATGCAAAAGTAGGAGATGAGGTCACTTTGATCGGAAGCGAGAAAACCAACTCAATTTCGATCGAAGAACTCAGCTCATTCTATAACGGACTTACTTATGAAATGGCATGCAACCTTGGAAGACGCGCTCAAAGAATTTACATTCGGGAGCACAAGGATGCTACAATTGAACCTATTTCCAGAAGGACTTTTATTGCGAAGGATTTCACAGATACAACTCTTGAGAAGGTCATTGAAACTTCACTCAATCAGCGGCTCAATAGCAGTGAGATCGGAAGCATTGTTTATCAGGAAGTACTCAAAAAACTCTTTTACCGAACTGATAGAGAAATAAGCTGGAAAAAAGATTTCGTTCACGAGATCGTGTTATCAGAGACAGACCTCGATCCTCTCGTATCTAAGTTCTTTTATCATACAAAGACAAAATTGCGCTATAAAAAGATACTCACGAATGACACATTCAAGATCGTGTGTGCTACAAGTCCCGAGGATTTGGAACAGTATATTCTCTCTCCAGAAGTTGAGTATCGCTGGTTGCTTGATAGTAAAATTGATCTTGCGAATTCATTTCAAATTGATAAAATTATGATTGATGACCTGGTACTTCATCATAACATCATACAAACTGGCACTCAGGAAAATGAATTCTCCAATCTGGAGATCGAATGTTCTCATCCAAAACTGAGAAACCTTCTTGGAAAAGAAGTGCAGTTTACCATTGATACGATCACTTATTACCCGAAAAACAAACATCAGCTCACAATTTATATTGCCGAGCTTACAAAAGGAATTACGATGACGTTTGATTATTCACTTACAAATATTGAAAATGTTGAGATCATTCGCATTTTCTCCGGTAAGGAAAAATACCCACTTGAAAAAATCAAAGGTAAAAAGATCGTCATGAAAAGCTCATCAGAAGAATGGTTCTTTCCCAACAGTGGTGTTGTTTTTGTGTGGTAATTTCTATGGCAGTAAGAATTTACGCAAAAAAATTGACATAAATATCGTTTGCATCTCTCAATATTTGTGGAGAATATATGGTTTCAAAATCTCAGAAAATCAGATTAGGTGTTTTCATCATTGTCGCTTTGATTTTTTTATTTATCCTGATTGGTATTATCGTTGGTTCGAAACTCTTTGATAAAAAAGATATCTATTTCATCGCTTATAAAGATCAATCTGTGAGTGGCATGAACGTCGGAAGTGCTGTACAGTATCACGGTATCCGGATTGGAAGGATCGAAGAACTTAACATTGATAAGGATGATGTAACGACCGTAATAGTCGAAATCAGCGTTAAAGCAGGAACCCCTATCAAGACTGATGTAAAAGCGGTAATGGCAGCAGTTGGTATTACAGGTCTCAAGCAGATCGAGCTGGTCGGCGGTGATCCTCGTGAGGAAAATCTCAAACCCGGCTCCTACATTCAAGCTGGAGAATCGACACTTGATATAATTACCGATAAAGCGCAGGATATCGCAGCAAAGGTCGATGAAATTTTAAGGAATATTGCAAATACATTTGACGAGCGTACACAGCAAAATATTCAGGAAGCAGTTGCAAATACAAACAATTCTTTGAAGAATTTAGATCTCATACTTGATGACAATCGTGAAGGTCTTAATGAGAGTATTCAAAATATCGCACGCATATCATCTGAGCTAGCCAATCTCCTCTCAACAATCAACGACGTTACAGAACAGCTTGATCTCGACCAGTTCAATATGACTGTCCGCAATATAAATCAATCAGTTAGCGATTTGACAAGCGCATTCAACAATATCAATTATACAGTTCTGGAAAGCCAGGATGACGTCATAGAAACCATCCGCCTGCTCAAGGAATCCATGCAGAACATCAACGAATTCTCGCGCATGATTTCGGAAAATCCCTCTCTTCTTTTTAAATCAAGATCAGCAGATTCATATCAAGGAGGACCATAATGAAGAGTAAAAATATCATAATTATCATTCTTGCGATTCTCGCTTTGGGCTGTTCCCGCATGCAGTGGGCACATTTCTACATGCTTGATTATGTTCCCCCCATTACAAAGAACGATGTCCTTGCAGAACCATATCCTTACACGATACAGGTAAAGGACTTCAAGATAGATAAGACCTATGATAATTCGAGAATTGTCATTCGCCGGTCTTCTCATGAAGTGTATTATGACCGATGGAGCTTATGGGCTCGCCGTCCCCCTGATGCAATAACTGCACTTATTATTAACCATGTTAAAGCACTGAATCTTGTTCAGGATTGTAAAAAGATCTTTCTTGATCAGCGTCCTGATTTCATTATTACTGGCACGATCCATAATATTGAGAAATATGTCAGTGACCTTCCTATAAATGAGTTTCAACGCGCTGATATACGCCTGTCCATACAAATGCTGGATGTAAAAACCAACAACACAGTCGTTAATTATGAAATTAAAAGATATGCTCCTTTATACACAGAAAGTATGAGTTTTTTTGCTAAAACATTAAGCGACACGCTGAAAAATGAGATTACAATCTTTCTTAGAAAAGTACAGGAATATTTTGAAACATTACCCAAAAAACAACCTGCCCCAATGCAGGGCAAATAGCATATAGTTGCGGAGGAATACATGAAAAGAATATTTTTCATACTCATTATTTTACTAACAGCCCTGACCGGCAATGCCCTGTCTCAAAACCAGCAAACATCCAATCTTTGCCTTGAAGAAAATTATAGCACCTGGTATACGCCGGAGCCAATGCGGCAGCTCGAGGAAGAAGGAATCGACGACCAACTTGGCATGGGCAGAATATTTGTACCAGCTATGTCTGATCCTGGGCTCGAACCAGCATATACGATCTATCAAAACGGAAAATTAGTTAAAGATGCCTGCCCTGTTGGTCAAAGCATCTTTATGGACCCCGGTTCTTACATATTGGAGATTGGTTCAGCAATTGCATCAGCCCAGAAGGCGAAAATCAACGTAACACTGAAAGCCGGTCAAACACGAATAATTGAACCCACCTGGGGCGGACTCATTGTAAAAATTATCGATGAAAATCGAGATTTCCTTCGTGAACCTTACGAAGTATATGCAATCAATGATTATAATAATAGCATCGGCTCGAAATACAGTGCTGAAGAGAACGAACCCGGCGAAAAACAGGAAACATGGCTTCTTATACCCGGCATCTACAAGATTATTAAGTATGGAGATTCACCAAAGACGTATACTAATTTTACAACCATCCGCATCATGGAAGGCACATTGGAAGAGCTTACGATTGTTATGGATTCCTCCACTAAAAACTTTGTTGGCGCAGGTATCTTACCTGAAATGAAAGAATCCGATCAGGTGCGTGCATGGAGGTATTATACATCTATCAAAGGAAGTTTTCTCCTTAGCAGCGACAACTTTGCGAACAAAGACCAATCTGCCACGAATATTACCTTGAGCACAAAAATCGATAATGAAATTAAATATGATGCGTTTCCTCATTATTTTTCCTCACGGCAGGATTTGAACGTTGGATTCACCAAAGAGCAGGATAAAGATTTCCGCATCTATTCAAACTCGCTTCAATTGCAGCCCACTTACATTTTCTACTTCATAAAATCCTTCGGTGTGTATGGCCGTTTCCGTCTCGCTTCTAATGTTTTCCCCTCGAGGTTCTACTTCGATGCAGACCAACCAAAGATAATTAAGATCAATACAGAAGGAGATACCGTTCAGACAATAACAAATATTGATAACCTGCAGATAGCACCTATGTTGTACCCGCTCAGTCTTGAGGAAGGTATTGGGCTTAACCTCACTGTTTTCAACTCAAACACAAGCAATCTGTATATTAAAACCGGTTTAGGATTTTCTCAGACTATTAATTCGAATGTTTATGAACAAGATGCTACTAATCCTACTATATTCAGAGAACTTGAATCAGTTAACTTGAGTGGATTTGAAGGAAATGTTGGCGGTGATTTTCGCATTTCAAACAATATTAACTATATATTTGAATTCTACACACTTTATCCTTTTGAAAAAACCAGGGAACAGGTTTTCAGGCTTGACAACACCCTCAGTTTCAGATTGTCCAGTTACGTCTCCTTAGATTATACTCTTACAGTAAAACAGGATGAAACCAAGACTTGGACGCAGGTAGATCATAATCTATCATTGGATCTGACAATCATTACTTTCTAATATGAATTCCTTTGAATTCAAAAAAGATACACTCGTCTTAAAAGACGAATTGACTATAATAAATGCGGAAGCATTTCTAAATTTTGTTTCTGCAAATATCTCATCTATAAAGAAAGAAAATAAATTTTCCATTGATTTAGCCAACCTAAGAACTATAGACAGTGCAGGGGTTGCCGCGATTGATCAAGTAATAGATTCTCTTAAAAAATCTTCAATTGAAACAAAAATTACCAATGCTTCAGAAAAAGTGCAAAATTCTCTTACTGCCTTCTCATCTCTTGAACTGACCGGGAAGGATTTTGTAAAACCACGAAAGCTTGGTTATTTTGAAGGTCTTGGAGACAAAGGTTTCAATTTTTTTGATAATGTAAAATACTTCATATATCTTGCCGCTGACATGTTCTTCTGGGGTGTGGTAGGAATATTTTCAAAAAAGGGACAACGCAAAGGTGAATTCGTTGTCCAGAGTAATCTGATTGGTGTAAATGCACTTCCTATTGTAGGACTTATATCATTTCTTGTCGGATTCATACTCTCGCTTCAATCTGCCCAACAGCTCAGAAGTTTCGGTGCAAATATTTTCATTGTTGATCTTATTGCAATTTCTATGACTCGTGAAATGGGTCCGCTCATGACCGCAATCATCCTCGCAGGAAGAAGCGGTTCTGCTATAGCTTCCGAAATCGCTACGATGAAGATCTCGGAGGAACTTGATGCGCTGAAAACGATGGCTCTCAATCCTATAAAATATGTTGTGCTTCCAAAATTATATGCAATGACAATCGCGACTCCACTCCTCACCATATTCGCAGACATCATTGGAATTATGGGGGGATTCCTGATCGGTATCACTTATTTGAAGCTGAGTCCTACAGCATTTGTGGATAGGATGGCACATGTTATGGTACTCAAAGACATCATCACAAGTGTGGTGAAAAGTTTTGTCTTTGCCTGGTTGATCACAATTGTTGGCGTATTCTTCGGATTGCGCGCCAAAGGCGGTGCCGGTGGAGTTGGACGTTCGACAACAGCTTCAGTCGTAACTGCGATATTCATGGTCATTGTTGCGGATTCCATCCTGGGTCTTTTGTTTTATTAGTGACTATGGAAAAAATTATTAAAATAAAGGATCTGATCACGGAATATGACGGACGTCGAATTCTGGATGGCATTACTCTTGATATCAAAGAAAATGAGGTTTTTATTATTCTCGGAGGGAGCGGCTGCGGAAAAACAACACTTCTCAAACATATTATCGGATTGCTGAAACCGGTATCAGGTTCAATTGAGGTTTTTGATCAAGAAATTGTTGGAATGGAAGAGGAAGATCTAGACGAAATTCTCATGAAGTGCGGAGTTCTTTTCCAGAATGGTGCACTTTTGAACTCGCTTTCGGTCGGCGAAAATGTTGCAATTCCTTTAGAACAACACTCGAACCTTGATAGAGAATTAATTAACAGGATCATCGAGACAAAGTTAAATCTTGTCGAGCTTGCCCATGCCATGTACCTTTCTCCTGCGGAACTTTCCGGTGGTATGAAAAAACGTGCTGCACTTGCACGGGCTATTGCGCTTGACCCGCTCATACTCTTTTGTGACGAGCCCTCTGCCGGTCTTGACCCTATAACTTCAAAAGCAATTGACGATCTTCTGCTTCAGCTCAAACGGCAGCTTAACATGACGATTGTCGTTGTTACTCATGAACTCGCCAGCATCCATAGGATTGCTGACAGGATCGTTTTTCTCGATCAAGGGAAAGCGCTTTTTGTCGGCACTTTGAAAGAAGCATTGGCTTCGGACATAAAAGAGATCCGGGAATTCTTTACTGTGGGTAGGTTTGAGTAAAATGATAGGAACATTTGTCAATGTCGGAGCCGTAATACTAGGAAGCACTATTGGAATAATTCTCCGAAAAAAACTCCCCGAGAAACTTACAACTATTGCATTTCAAGCGATCGGTTTATTTACAATTTTTCTCGGAATTACAATGGCTTTTAAAACAGAGCACTATCTCATTTTGATCTTCAGTCTTATTTTAGGTTCAATAATTGGGCAACTAATTGATATCGATGCATGGCTTACAAAAATAAGTGAATCTTTAAAGAAAAAATGGCACTCAAAGAATGATAAATTCTCTGAAGGATTAGTCACTGCTTTCCTGCTTTTTTGCATGGGTTCCATGACTATATTAGGAGCAATAGAAGAAGGTCTCGGGGGAAATCCGAATTTACTTCTCACAAAATCTTTACTTGATGGATTCGCCTCCATTGCACTTGCTGCAGCACTTGGTATTGGAGTTATGCTTTCTGTGATACCCCTGCTCGTTTATCAAGGTGGATTAACTTTATGTGCCCGGCTTTTCGAACAATCTGTAACCCTACCTATTATCAACGAACTCACTGCTGTTGGCGGAATAATCCTTATCGGATTGGGTATCTCGATATTAGAGATCAAAAAATTAAAAGTGATTAATATGCTGCCAAGTTTGGTAATAGTTGTAATTTTAACAATTATTTTTGTATGAAAAAAATCACTTCAAATCAAATAAAACTCCTGGAGGAGCAATGAAAAAACTACTCTTACTTATAATGGGTGTCATCTTTATCACCACGGCACTTTATGCAGACAACCTTTCACCTGTCGGCTGGTGGAAAACCATCGACGATGAAACAGGAAAGGCAAAATCAATAGTGAACATCTGGATTGAAAATGGTACTATGATGGGCAAGATCGTGCAACTTTTCCGTAAACCTGACGAAGATCAGAATCCAACCTGTGCAAAAGGTTCAGGAGATCTCGAAGGAAAACCCATGCTGGGAGCAACCATCATGTGGGGACTTACTGAAGATAAAGACGGTTGGTGGGATGGCGGAAAGATCCTCGATCCTAAAAAGGGAAAGACCTACAATTGCAAGATCCGCACAATTGAAGATGGCACTAAATTGCAGGTGCGGGGGTATATCAAAGCAATTATTCGAATTGGGAGAAGCCAGATTTGGGAACGTGTACCCGAACCTATTGAAGAGACGCAGCCCGAAAAGGTAATCGAAGAAGGAAATAAGTAAATTCTGTATTTAATAAAAAGAAACCACCTTATTAGAAGAGATAGTAAGGTGGTTTTTTATCTATATAGCTTGTATTATTTCCCGGGACACTGAGCACAAACAGCAGGATTAATATTCTTATCTCCGTATGCCTTATCGAAGTAAGCACTGAATTCGGAAGCTAATTTCTTTGCCCGTTCATTATAGGCATCCTTATCTGCCCAGGTATTGTGTGGATCGAGAATTTCAGAAGATACACCGGGACATTCGAGCGGGAATGATACATGGAATAAGTTATTCTCTTGATATTTCACATTTTTAAGTTCACCGCTTAATGCTGCATCGACAAGTCTTCTGGTTAGATTTATATCCATACGTGATCCAACACCATAAGGTCCACCACTCCAACCGGTATTCACAAGAAACACCTGCGCATGATATTCCTTCATTTTTTCCCCAAGCATAGTTGCATACACATCAGGATTTCGTGGCATGAAAGGCGCTCCAAAAAAGCGCGAAAAAGTGGAAACCGGTTCAACAATTCCTGTTTCCGTTCCTGCGAGTTTACTCGTGTACCCCATCAAGAACCAGAGCATTGCCTGTTCGGGATTTAGCTTTGCAATAGGAGGTATCACCGCATTTGCATCAGCTGTGAGGAAAAGAATTGTAGAAGGATGACTGGATTTTGATGATTTCTTTATATTCGAGAGAAATGTAAGCGGATATGATCCGCGAGAGTTCGGAGTCAAGCGTTCATCATCCACATCAAAACACCCATCAGGATACATCATGCAATTTTCTATGATTGCTCCATGTTCCAGGTAGTCTGCATCATGAAACACAGCGTGGAAGATCTCGGGCTCTTTATCAGCTTGGAGATTGATGAGTTTTGCATAACATCCATTTTCAAAATTTGCGATTCCCCTTTCACTCCATCCATGCTCATCATCACCAAGAAGTGCACGTTTGGGATCTGCAGAAAGGGTTGTCTTGCCCGTTCCTGAAAGCCCGAGCAAAAGTGCCGAATCTCCATTTTCTCCCTCGTTTGCTGAGCAATGCAAGGGTAAAATGCCTTCTGCAGGAAGGTAATAGTTCATCACAGTGAACATAAGTTTTTTTACGCTTCCACCGTAGGCAGAGCCATACACCACACCGATCCGTTTATCAAAATCCATGACAATTGCCATATTTGATGTCTTTCCATCAGGTAAAGTGCGAAGCCGCCCTTTATAACGATCCCTATCGAGTTTATTATAAGGAAGCACAAGGATCGTAAAACCATTATTGGCAAAAATGCTTTCGGAAATATTATCAGGGACAGGACGGAACATATTATCTGTAAAAAGCGCTGTAAGTGACTGATCACAGACTGTTTTTACGGGTAAAGCATAAGATGTTTCTGCACTGAGCACCCTGTTCGTGATATAGATTTTGTCCTTTTCAGAAAAGGTTTTGAGTGTATCTTCGAGGATCATATCAAAGGTTTCAGGATCAAGTGGGATGTTGTTTGGAGAGTTCCAATCAATGTTTGCTTCACTTTCCGGTCGTCGCACTATCATAGTATCTTTGGGACTTCTTCCCGTAGATTCGATCGGCGTCCAGGTGGCACAGGCACCATTTGCAGATATTACAGCTTCACTATTATCGATTGCATGTTGGATCATCTCGGTGCGTGAGATATCTTCAAGAATATTTTGATGACTATCAAGCAGCTTTGACAGCTTTGAACAAAATTTCATTGTAGCTCCTACAAAAATTATTTATTTAAAAAAATTAAATATATTTTAAAACAACTTTAAGAATAAACTCTGAACAATATCCAATAAAAGATTGAAACAATGAAAATCATATAAAAAATATAATGCTTTTGTTCAACCTCTGTGGTATAATTATGCATTGCATTTGAGTTAGATAATTTTCTTGTCAATGATTTCACAAAATGTCGATTGAAGTCATGAATCAAAAGAAATTGATCGAGCTTATTTCTTATCATATTGAGCGTTACCCGGCAATGGAACTCGGGGATGTGTATAAACTTCTCTACCAGAGTGTGATGGGACCTGCACATATCTTGCAGAATAAAGAACTGGCATATTCATATCTGAAAAATGAATTTGATTCACCTAATGACAGCTATGAAACCGAATTGTATGTTGATATTTCGCTGGAATATGAACTTGTAAGATTGAACATACCTGTTTTTATAAAAACCGGTTCGGTTGATGCGCTTTATGATATGATGCTCGAAACTCAGAAAAAGGTGTGTCCTGATAAAGAAAAAGTCAAGAGCTATTGGATTGAATTAGAATCGTTGATCGAGGATAATAAGTTTGAACAATTCACGCCCTATCAATGGAATAAATTGAATAAGATATTATGCAAGGATGTCTTTCCACACTTTTCACATTCTGCCGTCTATAAGAATTTGTATAGACCTTCGTACAGGATCGTGTTAAGGGAGCTTGTGTGATAACCTTTGCGAGTGTTCTAAACTTTCGTAAAGTTCTTATATCTCTCCTTTTCTCTCTTCGCTTTCGCGCTTCACATTTTTCATTTTCCATTTTTCATTTCGAGCTTCAGCGAAGCAGAACCATCTTCCTCACCAC
>JAGHCS010000057.1 GCA_021160355.1 Candidatus Cloacimonadota bacterium | reverse complement strand
CTCTTAAGGGAAGGGTGAAAAAGGGAAGGACTGGTGGTATCCTTCGAAATGTACTGGTCTCTTTCCAATTCATCATTTCGATTTCCGCGGTGATCTTAACCCTGTTCATGAGGCAGCAGATCGAATTCATGCAGGATCTTGATCTTGGTTTTAAACAGGAAAATGTCGTGATAATTTCTACTGCAAATACAGAATTGAAAGAGAATTTTAAGAATTTTCGAGAGATGATCATCAATCATCACGGTGTTGTTTCAGCCGGATTTTCAAATTCACCGGTTGGAAGAGGATTCACCGGTTATGCTTTCAATTGGGAAACCGAAAGCGGTGAGATGGAAAGACACGCCACGCGTCAACTTTATGCAGATATGAACTACCTCGAAACGATGGACATTCCAATAGTTGTGGGACAAAATTTTACTAGAGAAAGACAACCCGACGATCCTTCGATCGAATTCATCGTAAATGAAGCAATGGTCGAACTCTTTGGGTGGAAAGATCCAATCGGTAAGAAAAATCGATATGGGCAAGTTATCGGCGTGGTGAAAGATTTCAGTTTCGCTTCAGCCCGAAATGAGATCATTCCTCTCTACATTATTCAATCCCGAAAACCGCTTGGAGTACTTAATGTCCGCTTGAGAGGAGAAAATATTAATGAAACCATGGATTTTATCAAAGCAACATGGAAGGAATTTTCTCCGGACGTTCCTATCAACTATTACTTCCTGGAGCAGGATCTGAACACCATTTATCAAAGCGATGAGGTTCAGAAACAACTATCTACTATCTTTACCTATTTCTGCATTCTGATCTCCTGCTTCGGTTTATTCGGACTCACCTCTTACTCCACATTGCAGCGCACAAAGGAAGTTGCAGTTCGAAAGATACTCGGTTCCAGCGTGATGCAGATCATAACAACATTATTCAAGGGAATTTTCTCCATAACAGTCCTCTCTGCTATTGTGGCATCACCCTTAGCGCTATGGATCTTCGGGATCTGGCAGAACAATTATGCAAACAAAGTTTCTGCAAATCCGACAATATTCATTTTCGTATTTTTCGGAGCATTTTTCGTGAGTTTTGCGACATCAGCATACCACACAATAAAAGTAGCGAATACAAATCCTGTAGATGCTCTCAAATATGAGTAATGACCATGAACATTAGAAGGTCAATAAGACTATAGATCAATAGAGTAAAAAAGCCAATATATCTTGCGAGAATGAAGACTGCTAAGTGTTCATTCCCGTACACTACTGTTCCATGAACGTACAGTAGAAGTGCTTCACCCATTTTACAACTACCCTTCAATAAAGTATTTGCTGAAATTATTACTTTTGGCACAAAAAATGCATTAATATTAACTATTAGATATCTAAAAGATTGAGGAAAAAATATGATAGAAACATTGGTGATGTTCCTAATAGTATCGTTGATATTCTTCTTTTTAACATTTCGAAGCAGCATAGCTGTATCGCCACCGGACATTTTACCAAACGAAAACCATTATCATTAAAATGATCAAGGAGCTATAATCATGCTGGGATATTATTTGAAAACAGCTTTAAGAAATATCAAGAAGAATAGAATTTTTTCATTGATCAACATACTGGGGCTTTCGATCGGTATGGCAGTATGCATTTTGATCATGCTGTATGTAAGTTATGAATACAGCTATGATAAGTTCCATGAGGATCATGAAAACATTTACCGGGTACAATTCAACATCTATCATCATGGTGAGCTTAAAGTAGAATGCGCAGCTGCTGTCCCTGCTGTCGGTCCAGCCATGAAAGATAATTTTCCTGAAGTGCTCGAATATTGCCGAGCTTTCCCAACTTCCGGCATCATAAGTTATGAAGATAAGAGTTTTCGTGAAGATGATATTCAGGTAGTTGGTCCCACGTTCATTACGATGCTTTCATTCCCCCTGATAAAAGGAGATACAGAAACCGCCTTAGTAGGTCCCAATAAAGCAGTCATTACCGAATCCACGGCAAGGAAACTGTTTGGAGATGAAGATCCATTAGGGAAAACTATTACGTGGGATGGTGATATCGATTTTGAGGTAACGGGTGTATGTGCAGATGTTCCTGATAATTCTCATATCAAATTTACCGTTCTTGTCTCTCACGATACAATTCGAGAGTTTTGGGGAGATGCCGTTGATACTGCATGGGGGTGGTACGATTATAACACCTATGTATTGCTGGCTGATGGAACTGATCACAAAATATTTGATAAAAAGTTCGATGAATGGCTCTGGGGCGAACACGGAGAGATGTTCGAACAAAGAGATGCACGGTTTGAATTCCCCCTTCAACCTCTTACAAGCATACATCTCTACTCAGACCTTCTTCAGGAATCCGAGCCTGCGGAAAATGGTGACGGCACTGCTGTAAAATTTTTAACCATCATTGCATTTTTCATACTGGTGATCGCCTGGGTGAACTATATTAATCTTTCCACATCAAAAGCGATGGAACGAGCAAGAGAAGTTGGAGTTCGAAAAGTGGCAGGTGCCAATAAAAGAGAGCTCATCAGACAATTTCTCACAGAATCCTATGTCGTAAATCTCATTGCGATCGTGATCTCTCTCGTACTCGTCGCACTCCTACTACCATCTTTCAGGAACCTGGTGGGAACCAACATTACTATCTCATATTTATTCTCATCCGGTTTATGGGTATGGATCGCTCTTTTCTTTGTATGCGGTTCATTCCTTTCAGGTCTTTATCCTGCATTTGTTCTTTCATCATACAAACCGATCAAAGTGTTAAAGGGGTCATTTTTCAGCACTGCTTCCGGAAACCTACTGAGAAAGGTACTCGTCGTATTCCAATTCTCGATTTCAGTCATTTTGATCGCAGGAGCAATTATTGTCTTTTCACAGCTTTCATACCTCCGCAACAAAAAACTCGGCATTGATATTGAACAAACGCTTGTTCTCAAGGGACCCGGCGTGTTTGCGGGAGATTCCCTAAGGGCACCTTCGATCGAAAGTTTCAGGCAGGAGATTCTGTCGCTTGCTGACGTTCAGTCTTTTACAACCTCTACAAATGTGCCTGGCGTAGAGATATTTTGGGGGCAGGGCAGCAAATCTGAGGATCAACCTGATGAAGATGCCGAGGTTATGTACTTAGTGGGCATCGACGAACACTTCGTTCCTTCCTACGATCTTGAGCTTGTGGCAGGGACAAATTTTACTCCCGGATTGACCGAGAACAGGACCGAAGCATTGGTTAACAAATCAGCCGTAAAGCGATACGGATATTCAGATCCACAGGATATTATCGGCAGAAGGATCGTGATAAGTGAGGACACGCTTTTTGTAAGAGGTGTTATTGAAGACTTTAATCAGATGTCCCTGAAAACTAATATTATTCCTCTCGCCTTCCCATATATTCATGCAAGCGATGGATATTTTTCAGTCAAGATCGCTACCACCAAGATAAAAAATGTAGTCAATGCAATTCAAATGAAGTGGAAAGAGATGCTTCCCGGAAATCCTTTCGAGTATTTCTTTCTTGATGAGCATTTTGATAATCAATACAAAAAAGATATCCAGTTTGGAAAAGTATTTGGAATATTTACTGCACTCGCGATCTTCATCGCCTGCCTTGGGCTCTTTGCCCTTTCGTCATTCAGTGCGCTCAAACGGACAAAGGAAATTGGTATTCGAAAAATTCTCGGAGCGACATCGCCAAGCATTATCGGTCTTCTCTCAAAAGAATTTTTCATACTGGTCATTATCTCGATATGTATTTCCGTGCCGATTACGTATTTCATCATGAACTCATGGCTTCAAGATTTTGCATATCGTATTGTCATTAACTGGGGTGTATTTGTATTTTCCACAATTATTGTTGCACTTATTGCAGCGTTCACCATAAGTTTCCAAACTCTAAGAGCAGCGAACTCCAATCCAGTGGATTCAATAAAATATGAATAAGGGGCACAAAATATGTTAAGGAACTATTTTAAAATTGCGTATCGAAACATCGTCAAACAGAAGTTTTATTCCCTCATCAATATACTGGGACTAGCGCTTGGGCTTGCTGCTTGTATCCTCGTCGGACTGTATATATGGCAAAATTTTCACTATGATGAATACCACACGAATAAAGAAAACATATACAGAATCGCAGTCAAGACGATCACTCCTCAGGGAACATCTCACATGGCAGAAACACCTGCATTAGTAGCCCCTACAATACAAGAGCACTTCCCTGAAGTTGATAAAATAACACGGATATATTTTTCATCTAACGATTTGGTTACTTACAATGAAAATAAATTCTACGAAGATGAAATCGTTTTTGCTGATGTGGATTTTTTCGAGATATTTTCATACGAAACTCTTTATGGAAATCCAGCACAGTTCCTTAAAGAAAAAAATACGATCGTACTCACCAGTGATATGGCTGAAAAATATTTTGGGAAGGCAAATCCGATAGGCGAAATCATAAACTTAAACAACAAATTGGATATGAAGGTCGTTGGTGTCATCCAGAATGTGCCGGCAAACTCTCATTTCACCTTTGATATGGTTGCAACTTATAGTACCCTAGTTGATCTTCCGGTGGGAAATTATCTAGAACAGTGGGGGGCAACATTTGGTTCATATACTTATGTGATGCTGCATCAGGGAACTGATCGTGAACAGTTTGTAAATAAAAGTAGTACTTTTCTCACCGAAAAAATGGAAACTTCCGATCTGGTTACACAATCAGTAATTTTGCAGCCCTTGGAATCTATTCATATCTTCTCAAATCTTGGGGATGAGATAAATCCCAGCAGCTCAATTACATATCTTTTAGTTTTAGGATCGATTTCTCTATTCATTCTGATCCTTGCCTGTATCAACTTCGTGAATCTGACTACAGCTCGTGCGGTTAAACGTGCCAGAGAAATTGGCGTAAGAAAAGTATTCGGTGCGATGAAGCGTCAGCTCGTGCGTCAATTCCTTTGCGAATCAGTTATCATTACCCTTATTGCATTATGTGTTGCATTCATAATTGCTGAATTGTTAAAATCATCTTTTTCAGATTTGATCGGAGCTCAACTACTCTATGACAGCTTCGGCAGTGTGTCGATCTTTTCAGTAATCCTTCTGGCAGCACTTGCGATCGGACTGCTGGCTGGCTTGTATCCTTCCTTTGTTCTGACCCATTACAGCACCGTAAATGTGATAAAGGGCGATCGGGCAATACTTTCAGGCAAAAAAGGTTCAAATTTATTACGAAAAGGACTGGTAATTTTTCAATTTTCTATTTCCATTATCCTGATCATCTTTACGCTCACAATAAGCAGACAGGTTCGATATATGCAGGGATTTGATATGGGATTCGAGAAGGATCAAACGATCATACTTAAAACACCTGTAAGAATGTCGAGAAATTTTGAGACAATAAAAAACGAAATGAATGCGGTTCCCGGAGTGAAAAAGACATCGACCAGTTTAGGAGTTCCCATACTCGATAGAGGTTTCGGGACCAATCTTGTTCCCGATTTACAACATGAGGAAAATTCATTCATGGTTTCTGTAAAAATGATCGACTTTGATTTTCTCGATCTGTACGACCTTGATCTGATCGCCGGAAAGAGACTTTCTGATCTTCAGGGAGCCGACTATAAATCACTCACTATAGTCAATGAGACAACCGTTAAAAAACTCGGTTTTTCGAGTCCGGAAGAAGCGCTGGGACACGATTATACGATCGGACTTAGTGACGGGGTAAAAAGATTTTCTCCTGAGATCATAGGTGTTGTAAAAGATTTTCATTTCAATTCTCTTCATGAAGAAGTCTCACCTCTCCTCTTTATGTACTGGCCCTATTTATTTGAAGAAATATCCCTTCGGATCAGTCCTGATAATATGCGTGAGACCATCAAGGGAATAGAAAAAGTCTGGAAGGATTTCTATCCAGAAAATCCGTTTTCGTATTCCTTTCTCGATGAACAAGTCGAAAAGATGTACAGAGCGGAGGAAAGATCTTTCAGTGTGATCACCACCTTCTCGATCCTTGCCATCTTCATCGCATGTTTAGGACTGTTGGGGCTTACATTCTATACAACAGAACAGCGAAAAAGGGAGATCGGCATCAGAAAAGTACTCGGTGCTTCAATCCCTGACATCATACAAAAAATCACAAAAGAATTTTTATGGCTTATTATTATTTCAAATGTGATCGCCTGGCCTCTGAGTTATGTCATAATTAATAAATGGCTTTCAAGCTTTCCGTACAAAGTCAGCTGTAACCTTGCAACTTTTATTTTTGCAGGAGCATTAGCGCTTGGAATTGCATT
>JAGHCS010000094.1 GCA_021160355.1 Candidatus Cloacimonadota bacterium | reverse complement strand
TCACTGATGTATCCTTGCTGATGGGGCATTGTTTTTATCTGAGTAGCTGGTATTCAAATTATATAGCGATATCTTTGGGGATAGGTCTAGTTGGGAAAAGAGTATATAGTTTTCAAGAGGAAAAAAAATCATATACAGCTGGTATTCCCATTGGGCTCGAATTCAGTCAAAGAATATTCAGAAATATTGGAGGATGCATATACGTTTTTGGCAACTATAATTCATTGGAATCATATATAGGAATTTTATATAATGTGCAATTGTGGTTTTAATTTAATAAAAATGATAAAATATATCCTTCTTGTTCTCAAATTGAACTTGGGGACACCTCTTACAATGTCACAACATTAAAACGTAGAATTCTAATGATATACCGGGCACATATGTTGTAAAGAATGAATAATGACCTGCCAATTAACAAATCTTCATCAGAAAAATTGACAACAAATTCCCGATCAAAATTTGCTATTAAAAATAATGACGCAAAAAAAATACTTCCCGATAATCGTTTCATCTCCTTCAGGAGCCGGTAAAAACAGCGTTTGTGACGCGGTTGTAGAGAAATGCTCGGATGTCGAATACTCTGTATCATATACTACGCGAGCAATCCGCAGAACAGAAGAAGAAGGAGTGGATTACTTCTTCGTGTCGGAAGATCGTTTTAAAAAAATGATACGGGAAGACGCTTTTCTTGAGTGGGCTAAGTATCTCGGTCATTATTATGGTACAAGCAGGAAAATAGTAGAAGATACGATAAGCAGAAATATGTTTATCATTCTTGCTATAGAAACGAAGGGAGCGGTTCAGTTCATGAAGAACAGACCTGACGCACTTTCGATATTTATTTTTCCTCCAAGCATGAAAGAGCTTGAAAGACGTCTCAGAAATAGGAAAACAGATGCACCCGATGTTATCGAAACAAGATTGGATAATGCAAAACATGAAATCGCTGATTGTATATATTATGATCGATTCATTATTAACGATGATATTGACCGTGTGAGCGATGAAGTAATAAAATGGATATATAAAAAAAGCGAAGGAAAAGATATATATGGATAGCAAATTAATGCAAAAGTTCATAGAAGAAAACAACTGCACATTTCTTTATTTAATTCTTGCAAATGAAGAATTGGAGCGAATTTCCAAACTCCCATTTCAAATACAGAAAACTTTTGACAAGAAGCTTACAACCATTGCTTTAGAACATGTCGCAGATAATGACATTCCGGATTATTTTGTTCCGGAAGAAGAAAAAATCGAAGGCAAAATGCAGGATATTATAGACGAATAGGATCTATGCATTGAACACGATCTCGGAAGCCCGGCTCAGAAAAATTGAATTACTAAAACTTTCAGGAATAAATGAAATTTTCATACAGGAAACAGAATCCCCATCAAAAGGGGAATACCTGCAGCAATTTGAAGCTGAGTATAATGATTGTGAGAACTGTACATTAGCCCAGACCCGTCATAAGTTAGTTTGGGGAGGGGGAAATGCTGAAGCCGATATTGTCTTTGTCGGAGAAGGACCGGGTGAGCAGGAAGACCTGCAAGGTGTGCCTTTTGTAGGCAATGCAGGGCAACTCCTCACCAAAATGCTTGCTGCTATTGAGCTCTCCAGAGATGAGGTTTATATCACTAATATCGTGAAGTGCAGACCTCCCGGAAATAGGAATCCTCATGAAGATGAGATCCGGGCGTGCATGCCATACCTGGAATTCCAGCTCTCGATCATACAACCGAAAATTATCTGTGCTCTTGGCAAGGTGGCAGGAAATACACTCCTACAGAACGATGACACATTAACAAAAATGAGACAGAAGTTCTTCCCTTTTTCATCTTCAAAACTGATGGTGACATACCATCCCTCAGCTCTCCTGCATAATCCTGAATGGAAACGTCCTGCCTGGGAAGATCTGAAAATGCTCAAACGAGAATACACTGAATCGAGATAAATATGGCTGACAATACAACGAACAGAACAACGATAAACCAGGATTCGGTTCGAGTTCCACCTCACGATATGAATGCTGAGGGAGCAGTGCTCAGCGCCATGCTTCTGGAAGAATGGGCAACTGCGCGCGGTCTGGAACTTCTTCGTGAGGACTATTTCTACAAAAGTGCTCACAGGTATATTTTCAGGGCAATTCAGGAACTTTTCAACAAAAATATAGAAATCGATCTCATTACTATTATAGATGAACTCAAGAAGAAAGATGTGTTTGAAAAGATAGGCGGCACTGCGTATCTCACAGATATTCAGGACATTGTTTCATCCAGTGCAAACCTGGAAACCCACGCACAACTTGTCATCGAAAAAGCAACTTTGCGCAGTCTGATACATACTGCATCCTCCATAATCGAAGAGTGCTACGGTACAGGACAGGATAGCAAGGAAATCGTCGAGCATGCAGAGAAAAAGATCTTCAATGTCACACAGAGTATGATAAAAGAGGGATTTGAGAGAGCTTTTGATATTGTCTCTCCCACAATTAAGAAGATTGATGAGATCGCAAAACGTAAAACAAAGATTGTAGGTGTTGCAACAGGTTTTAATGAATTGGATAGAATAACAGGCGGTTTTCAACCCGGTCAATTCATTGTTGTTGCTGCGCGTCCAAGTATGGGAAAAACAGCTCTCGCACTGAATATAGCTCATCATGCTGCGGTTTTTCAGGATAAAAGAGTTGGAATTTTCAGTCTGGAAATGGATAAAGAAACCCTGATCATGCGTATGCTCAGCTCCGGCTCTGATGTGTCTCTGCATTCGATGCTTCACGGGTATGGAATGGATAAAGACAAGATTATGAACCTGACACGACACGCCGATAAGATCGCAGAAGCGCCCATTTTTATTGATGACCGCGGCAGCAATACAATGAACGATATCCGCTCAAAAGCACGCCGACTCAAGTTCGAAGAAGGGCTTGATCTTCTTATTATTGATTATATGCAGCTATTACTTCCCGTTGCATCTCGGCAGTCCCGTCAGCAGGAGATTTCCGAAATATCACGATCTATCAAGATACTCGCAAAGGAGCTTGAAGTTCCTATTATTGCAGTTTCTCAGCTCAGCCGCGGACCCGAAACACGCCAGGATAAAATACCTCAACTTGCTGATCTGCGTGAATCCGGTGCTATAGAACAAGATGCTGATCTCGTTTTACTTATTTTCAGGGAAGAATATTATAAGAAGGAAGAAGCAGAAAATCCGGGCATCGCAATCATCGATGTGGCAAAGAATAGAAATGGTCCGCAGGGAAGAATGAACCTGAAGTTTGTCGGGCCTTATACACGTTTTGAAAATATAGATAATCAATCGTTCGCATAATGCACATTCTTACCTATCCGATTTCCTCGATTGGAAGGATCATCATCCGGACAGTTCAGGATATTGGCAGATATTTCATCTTTTTAGGATTGACTTGTAAGAGTCTCGGCAAAGTGGGGAAGAGGATTCATCTCATCTTTGCCCAGATGCAGAAAATGGGAGTGGAATCCCTTCCTTTGATCGCGATAACCTCAGCCTTCACAGGTATGGTGACAGCAGTGCAAGCAACCTACCAAACAGGCGGCATTCTTCCATATCGCTATCTTGGTGCGATGATCACGAAATCTACAATGATCGAACTTGCACCGGTGCTCACTGCACTTGTTATGGCTGGGAAGATCGGCGCTTCACTTGCTGCTGAACTCGGCACTATGCGCGTCACAGACCAGATCGATGCGCTGGAAGTGCTTGCGATCAATCCTTATGATTATCTTGTGGTTCCACGTATTATTGCAGGCATAGTTATGCTGCCCGTACTCACGATCTTCGCAAATTTATTTGGCATTCTTTCTGGATATCTTGTTTCAGTTTCATTGTATCATGTGACGACTGCGGAATTTCTCAGCGGTATAAGAACATTTTTTATTCCTGTTGATTTTTGGAGCGGTATTATTAAAGCAGTTGCCTTTGGTATGATCATCACATCTGTGGGTTGCTTCCAGGGATTTTTTGCTCGCGGCGGCGCAGAAGGTGTGGGAAGAGTTACCACTCGTGCAGTGGTGATCTCATCGATCTTAATATTGGTAACCGATTTCATTGTTGCAGCAGTGATATTTGGATAATGCCCTTTCATATTGTTCTTTACGAACCTGAAATACCTTCGAATACAGGCAATATCGGCAGATTATGCGTGGGAACAAATGCAAAACTGCACCTGATCAAACCAATGAAATTTCTCCTGAATGACAAATATCTCAAACGAGCCGGACTTGATTATTGGGATAAACTCAATCTTGAAATTCATGGTTCATGGGCAGATTTCCAAAAGAAATATGTGAATGCACGAAAGTATTATTTTTCCACAAAGGCACAGAAATCATATACAGATATTTCATTTCAGGATGGAGATTTCCTGATCTTCGGACCTGAAACACGTGGGTTGCCTGAATCAATGTTGCATAAGCATTGGGAACACACCTACACAATCCCAATGACAAAAAATATTCGCTCAATAAATCTTAGTAACAGCGTTGCGATTGTATTGTATGAAGGAATACGGCAGGCGGGGTTGGCGTGATCTTTCAACTTTAAAAAAAGGAGTGTTCCGATTTTAGGGGAGAGTGTGTGTATTTAATTAGAAATATCTTCATTGAAAATCACAGCTTATTTGACATGAATTAATACAGTTTTAAAAACTTTACTCTCAGTCGGGGCGTAGCGCAGCCCGGTTAGCGCGCCTGGTTTGGGACCAGGAGGTCGGAAGTTCGAATCTTCTCGCCCCGACCATTTCAAGAGTATTGCTCACGGATTTTCACAGATCATCACAGATAAAAAAAGAAGATACAATAGCCAAGATTAAATTAAATCATGACTGCGTTCTTTGCGATTTTCTCTGCGAGCTCCGCGTGAATCCTTCTTTTTCATCTCAAAAATCCACAAATATTCCTACTTTATTGACAAAAGAAGGGTAAAAATTAAGAAAAAGTAAATTAATTCTTTATATAGGAG
>JAGHCS010000175.1 GCA_021160355.1 Candidatus Cloacimonadota bacterium | reverse complement strand
TAGAGTTTAGCAATATTAATTAAATTAAGGAGTTTAATCATGAAAAGAGCAATAATCTTTACTATTGTGATGTTACTTGGCTTAGCAAGCGTGTGGGCTGATGATTGGAACCCCCTCACAGACCCGAGAGCACCCTCCCCGCGACAGGGACACGGTACTGTAACTCTGGGGATAAATCCTCTATTTTTTGTTTATTTGTTTGGTGGAGAAGATGCTGAGGGAATTTTACTCAATGATACATATGAGTTTGACGAAGATGGTTGGGACGAAGTAATCGCCAACAATAGTCCGCCGCCGGCTCGACGCGATCACCAGGCGTGGGCAAGAGCCGACCTTATGTACATTTACGGAGGCTACGGCGAAAACGGGGCGTTGGACGACTTGTGGAGTTACAACTCAACTACAAACACTTGGCAGGAAGAACAAATCAGCGGACCGGGGCCGGTGGCACGCCACGGACACGCAACAACAACTTTAACCGACGGAAGTGAAATTATTGTCTGCGGAACAGACGTCAATGGTGACCCACTGGATGACTGCTGGAAATTAAATCCGGACAACACCTTCACCCAATTGCAAGATGCTCCTCACGCTTATACCGGACACAGTTTGGAACTTAGTCCTGATGGAGAATGGCTCTATGTCTTCGGCAAACCGGGCTCTCTTGGCATTTATCGTACTTCAACAGATAGGTGGTCACTCGTTTCCGGGGGTCCTCCGAATGGTCCTGGTTGCTGTACGAGTCGCGGAGTGAATGCTGCCGGCGAACCGGTAGTCTTTATATTCGGTGGCAAAGACATCAACGGCAATGAAATGAGCGATGTTTACGAATATAACCTCTACGGCGGTGAATTGACCCAAAGAGGAGATATGCCACAACCCATAGTCAACGGAGCGGACGCACAACTCCCTGTAGTACCCCCGGGCAAACAACAATTTGGCAACAATTGGCTTGTGTTTGGA
This sequence comes from Candidatus Cloacimonadota bacterium, assembly GCA_021160355.1. Taxonomy (GTDB): domain Bacteria; phylum Cloacimonadota; class Cloacimonadia; order JGIOTU-2; family JGIOTU-2; genus Celaenobacter. The sequence continues at coordinate 16,533 of JAGHCS010000175.1, read as the reverse complement.
GGACTAAGCGGCGGTATTCCTACCAACAACTCTTATGCTTTTACTCCAATATCAGCGCCGGATACAATTACAGTGGTTTCACCTATGGATTCTGTATTCGCTGATAGTGTTATGATGATATGGAATCCTGCAGAGCCGTGGCAGGCAACCCATTATCAACTTCTAGTTGCAAGTGATTCTGCAATGACTATATTCTTCGCTGATACTATTGTTACCGATACATCATACCTCGTGAAAGAACTCATAAATAATACAGATTACTGGTGGCAAGTGAGAGGATACAACGCAGGTGGCTGGGGTCCGTACAACAATCCTGTGCATTTTTTAGTTAATTTTGTGGTATCAATAGATGATAATCCACATCAGAACAGCACTTTAGCTCTGACCACCTCTCCCAATCCTTTTAATGATCACATATCCATTTCCTTTTCCTTGCAAGAACCGCAGCAGGTTACCTGTTCATTATATAATATGAAGGGAGAAAAAATTCAAACACTGTTCTCGGGACAAAGTCCGGTTGGCTTCAATGAGCATGAAAAAAATATTGTGAATCTTAGAAGTGGTGTATACCTCATAAAATTACAGTCTCAGAATTCCGAAGAAATCCAAAAAATCATACATTTCTAAGGGCAACTCCTTTCTGCACAAGAAAACAAAATTAGCTTGACGTAATCACGCCATATTCGGTTTTCTACAAAAGAGGTTAATATCTATGGAAAAAGGATATAAAATTTCCCACATTTCAGTTCATTTTTTACAAATTAAATTGAGGGGTAACCCATGAAAAGATCAATAATCTTCGTTTTTGTGATGATACTGAGCATAAGTAGTGCATGGGCAGATGATTGGACACCGATAACGCCACCCAATTCACCCGATGCAAGACAGGGACATAGTATGGTAACTCTACCCGACGGACGCATCATGCTATTTGGTGGGGAAGGATATCAGGGTGAGCTAAAGGACGACCTGTTTACCTATGATGCAAACGGGTGGAACAATGTAGTTCCAGCAAATGATCCGCCGCCAAAGCGAAAAGAACACCAGGCATGGACTATGGGCAGTAAAATGTTTGTATATGGCGGATATGGTGAAACCGGAGCACTCGACGACATGTGGACGTATGATACCGGAAGCAATGAGTGGGAAGAGCCAGTCATCGGCTCATACCCGCCGGCACGAAGCGGACACACAACCATCCCACAGTCGGATGGAAGCATTCTCATTCTGGGAGGACAGGACAGTGCGGGCGAGAATTTGGAGGATTTCTGGAGATACTCAAGTGGCAGCTTCCAACAACTAGAGAGTTGCCCCAAGGCATACAGCAATCACATCGCGCACAACGCATACATGATGGGTCAGGAATACCTGCTCGTTTTTGGAGAGCCGGGAATTATCGCCTACTATCAATTTTCAAATGGTACGTGGGGAGTGACTTCCGGGGGGCCGCCATTAACTGGTTATGCGTGTTCTGCGGTAGTGCAAAACGCACAAGGCCAAGATGTCATTTTCATATTCGGCGGGCAAACTGCCACCGGAGAAAGTGATGTGGTCTATGAATACAACACCGGCTCTGGAGAATTGACTCAAAGAGCAGAACTAATGCCACAGCCCACGGCAAACAGCGCAATCGCTCTACTAGATACACAACAAGCTCAGTGTTTGAAACATTCACCCCTATTACGGCAGACAGGTACAAGTACAAGAGAACAGTATAACATCTCTGGTCTTCTGTTTGGTGGTCTAAGCGACAGTATTCCTAATAACAACACCTATACTTTTACTCCAATATCACCGCCGGATACTATTACAGTGGTTTCACCTATGGATTCTGTATTTGCCGATAGTGTTATGATGATATGGAATCCTGCAGAGCCGTGGCAGGCAACCCATTATCAACTTCAAGTTGCAAGTGATTCTGCAATGACTATATTCCTCGCTGACACTATTGTTACAGATACATCATACCTCGTGAAAGAACTCATAAATAATACAGATTACTGGTGGCAAGTGAGAGGATACAACGCAGGTGGCTGGGGTCCGTACAACGATCCCGTGCATTTTTTTGTTAATTTTGTGGTATCAATAGATGATAACCCACACCAGAACAAGTTTTATTTGTATCAAAACAATCCCAATCCTTTCAATTCATCAACCACAATTTCTTTTTATGGAACCACGAATTCACACGAATTATCACAAATTAATATCTTTAATATTAAAGGTCAGAAAATTCGTACTTTTTATTGTCACCCTGAGCTTGTCGAAGGGTCTGTCACATGGGATGGGAAAGATGAAAACAACAATTCCATTCCATCAGGCGTATATTTCTACAAAATGGAAACTGATAATTTTTCTGAAATAAGAAAATGCGTATTATTAAAATAAACATATCACAGTATTTCACTTTTCCTCATAGCGAGAACCGTATATCTAAAATCCCTCTATCTTGCAATGAATATTATTATTCTTAAAAAATAATTGAATTTCGAGAACTTCCTCATCAGTTATTTTCAAGCCATCATTCATAAGATATTCCCTGCCAAGCTCTGCATATTTTCCTTTGCCAAGAGTATGATAGGGAAGCAGACGAACTGATGTGATTCCCAACTTTATACACAATGCGATCAATGAAGAAATATTTTCTTCAGTTGCTGTAATTTCGGGAATGAGAGCGATAGAGATTATGATCTTTGAAGTATCGATTTTTTGAGACAATTTATCCAGATTTTTTAAAATTGTCATATTTTCCTGTTCTGTATATCTTTTGCTGAGCTCATTGTCGAGACATTTAATATCATAGTATATAAAATCAAAGTCAGAAATAAAATCTTGAACGTGTTCCCACTTGAAGTTTCCGCAGGTTTCCAGTCCGACAGAGAGTCCCAATTGAGTGCATTTATTTATAAAAGCTCTTACAAACTCCGCCTGAAGCAGCGGCTCGCCACCGGAGAGGGTAATCCCTCCTCCGGAATTGGTGAAATATTGAGAATTGACATTCACTTTATCAAACAGTTCGTTGACCCGCCATTTCTTTCCTGCAATTCTTATGGCATCATTATTACAAGCTGTTACACACGGCTTATCTTTACATATCAGGCAGAGCGCTCTATTAAAAGCGAGTGCTTTATTATCGTTAAAAGTAACTGCTTCGTAAGGACATACTTCGATGCAGGTTCCGCACTTTTTACATAGAGCATCGCTGTATAAAATTTCAGGGAAATTGTTCTGACTCTCGGGATTCGAGCACCATCTGCACCGCAGCGAGCATCCTTTGAAGAAGATAACGGTTCGAATGCCCGGACCATCCTGGGTAGCGAAATCTTCTATATCGAATATATATGCAGTTGGTTCTTTATCGGACATGTTACAGTTTTTGTTCAGTCCTGGCGATGATCTCGTTCTGTATGCTTGTACCAAGCTCCACAAAGAATGCGCTGAATCCTGCAACTCGCACGATCAGGTCGCGGTATTGTTCCGGATTTTCCTGCGCATCCCGAAGCATCTTGCTGTCCACGACATTGAATTGTAACTGGAATCCCAGTGTGTCAAAATAGGTTTTAATAAGAGAGAGTAATTTTCTCGAACCTTGCACACCTTTCAGTGTTGAGGGCAGGAATTTCATATTATGCAGACCGCCGCGGATCTTTGTGTGGTCGATCTTACCAGCTGAGTGTAACACGGCAAGCGGACCATTTGTGTCTGTACCGTAAAAGGGGGAGGTGACACCGTCTGCAAGGGTTTCTCCGGCATATCTACCGTCAGGGGTTGCGTTGCACACTTTGCCGAAAGGAGCGTGTGTGCTGATCGCAAGCATGGAGGGGTCGTAGGGCTCACCAAGGTAATTCAACTGTTCGGAAACATAATCGCAATAAGTATTGAACAGCTCTTCATAAATGACATCGACATAATCATCATTATTACCCCACTTGGGTGCATCCATTGCAGCTTTATGAAGTGTTTCGTTGTCTTTCCAATTCTCTGCCAGAACTGCTCGAAGTTCATCCATTGTAAGCTTCTTATCATCTCTTACAAGTTTTTTTACGACAGAAAGACTGTTTGCCACATTCACCATTCCAGAGCTGAGAGTTGTCGGGCTTCCATTCACGATCGCACCTTTATCATCGAGGGATTTTCCTCTACTCAGGCAATCGCGCACAAGCATTGATGAATAGATAAGATTACAGGTGTCACGATGTGCTGCCATGACGTAATTCCAGTAACGCTGCCAATTCCTTATTGCATTTCTTAAATGGAACTTATATGCATTTTCGAGTTCTTTATAGGTTTGAGGAAGTGAAGATTTTTCTATAAGTTCACCTGTGTGGGGATCGAGTCCACCATTCATTGCAATTTCAAGCACTTTTGCATGGTTTATGAATCCTGCCTGCACCACACCGTAACTCATACCTTCCATTGTCGGCTCTGTGCAGCCACCCATTGCTGCATATTTGCGGATAAGAGAAAGCGGAAGTTTGCTTTTCTGGAGCTCATGCTGGATGTATATCTTGAGATTGAAGAAAGCCGGGAATCCTACACCGGTTTTAACACACTCAATGGCTTTTAGGAGAAATTCATCTGAAAGAGAATCGTCATACCATATAGAGAGTGTGGGCTGAGTAGTCTGGCAGTTAATTGCAGATTGAAGAACAAGCAGGGAAAGTTCGTTATCACCCCTGTACCCATTCTCGTCCAATCCACCAAGAATCATATTCTGGTAGAGATTTCCAGACCCGAGTCCTTCCCAAGAAAATGAAGCCATATATTCGATCTCCGTCATCTTGACGCGCAAAGCTTCGAGAAGTTCGAGTACTTCTTTATCTGTGGTGATGCCCTTCTCTATATCTCTCTTATAATATGGATACATATATCTATCAAACCGACCGGGCGAGTATCCGAGGTGTGCTCCTTCAATATGTCCTGCGAGATAGATAAGCCAATATGCCTGCATCGCTTCATGAAACGTGCGGGGACTCTGTGCAGGTACATACTCACACATTTCTGCGATTTTCAAAAGTTCTTTTTTTCGAGTTTCATTCTTTTCTGATTTTGCAAGACGGCGTGCTTCTTTTGCATAGTTGTGCGCCCAGGTGATAGTTGCTTCAAGCACACGAATGCCTGCACGCCAGAAATATGCCTTTTGTGCGGATTCGTAATCCGTTATCTCGATCTCTTTCAGGAGTTTTTTTGCTTTTTTAATAATAGTATCGAAACCTTCTGAAAGTGCAGTCTCGAAATCCAGCACATAGCGTCCTTCCGGAGCGGGATCATGAGGTGCGGTGTAGAGTCCTATCTTCCAGCCATCTTCTATATATGATGCCTTATCAAAATCTGGTTTCCAAAAATTGTCTGCCACATCCTGCATGCATTTTCCAACCCAGTATTCGGCAATCTCGCGGAGCGTTAGTTTATCTTCAAAAGATATAATGAATTTTTTTCCGAATACTTCATGCTTACCTTCAGACGCGATTTTCTGAGATTTCTCGATGCCGCCGCCTGTTCCTATCTCTGTGAACTTTGCCTGAGCTTCCTGTTCCTCTTTATTTAAAGTTCTCAGGATATAGTTTGTGGCATAATTTGCATAAGGTATCGCACCTCGCACGAATCGTGTCTTGTTACCTACAAAGAGTTCTCCATCACGGATAACCGGCGTGATGTTTTCCATTGCAAAAGCATGGCAGTGTGCTCGTCTTTCAATAGAATTCATTCCGTCAGATTCTTTATGCGCCAATGTGTAAAATTTCATATACTCGACATCAACAGACATCGGTTCGGAAAGGTAGCGATCACGCATTTTTTTTACATTTTCGGTTGAGGGGGTTCCTTTTGTTTCTCTTGTATCATAATGTGAGCATGAACTCATATGTGACTCCTATATTACGTTTACTTCTATTGAGGTAAAAAAAAGATTATAAAAAAATATGTAAATAATTATATATTGAATGTGATAAAAAATGTGGTTCCTTTGCTTTTATCAAGTTCGATAGTTCCCCCTATTTGCTCAACCAGATTGGTCACAAGCTGGAGGCCGAGAGTTTGTGTTTTACGAAAGTCTACATCAGCAGGGAAAGGATTTCCGTCGTTTGACACAGTCAATTTTACCTGATTATCATCAAGATAATTCATTTTTACAGAGATCACACCGGTGTCCCTATCCTTAAATCCATGCTTAAAAACGTTGGTAATGAGTTCATTTATTATAAGTCCGCATGGGATTGCCTTTGCAATGTCGACGGCTACATTTTGTATGTCCAAGTTAAAAGTAATCTGATCTGTTTCCTGTTCAAATCCACCTCTTAGCTGCCTGATGAGTGAGTTTATATATGTAGAAAAATCTATATGCGCCAGATTTTCTGAATTATAGAGCAGTTTATGGACAAGGGCTATAGATTGGATCCTGTTTTGAGCTTCCTCAAAAATATCTCTCACCTTTTTATCTTCGATATTCTGCTGTTGTATCGCCAGCAGGCTTGATACAAGTGCAAAATTATTTTTTACCCTATGATTGATTTCTTTGATGAGTAGCTCTTTCTGTTCGATCTCTTGTTTTAGAAGTTCTTCGGCATGTACCTGTTTGGTAATATCGCGGGAAGTGATTATTGCTCCTTCTGGAAATGGAGCAATCGTAACATGAAGATGTTTTTCGGATTCCTCACCCTTTCGATATATAGTGTTCGGGACGACTTTTCTTTCGTTATTCTTGATGCAGTTCATAAGGGTATGATACATTTCCAAGTTGTGTTTTGCTGCATAATCTTTATACATCACACTCCCAATTTCTGGGACTCTGCTGCGATTTTCTAGTAAAGAATTGTTATATCGTACTATCCTGCCTTGCTTATCAACGACAACTGTTTCAACGGGATTATATTCAAAAAGAGCATTGCTGAATGCTTCCTTATTTTTTATTTGCTCTTCGGTTCTTTTTTGATCGGTAATATTAAGAAGCACTCCCTGCCATAATGTATTTCCATTCTCAAGTTTCATGCCCCTACATATTGAGCGAACCCAGATAATGTTCCCCTCTTTTGATTTCATTCTGTATACATAACTCAGAGGTTCATTATTATTAAGAGCTTTTTCAGCAGCTAACTGTAAGCCGTCATAATCGTCAGGATGAACATAATCAAAAAAGGCATTCGCATCAAAATTGATCTGTTTTGAAAATTCCTCGCCAACCATCTCCCGAAAACCCGGTCCAATATAGTGCAGGATGCGTTCTTTACCGTCTTTACGCATTTCATAAATATAAACAGTTCCGGGTATATTTTCGGCAAGTGTGCGGAATTTTTCTTCACTATCACGAAGTTTTTTCTCTTGCCGGCGTTCTTCAGTTGCATCATGAGAGATTCCCACCAGACCTGTTGCAGACCCATTACTGTCTCGCAGTACCCAAACATGTGAATCAAATATTACTTTTTCTCCATCGGCAGTAAAATTTACCACCTCTCCCGTCCAATGACCATTTTTAATGGTATTTCTTAAAAGCTCATTTTGGCTTGTTGATTCTTTTGTATCTTCACCAAAAACACTGATGGTTTTCCCGAGCAGTTGCTCTTTTTTATTCTTAAGTGTTTTAATAACTGCATCATTTACATAGGTTATTTTACCGTTCAGGTCGGTCATCACGACACAATCATTGAGGTTCTGAAGAACATGACTATGAAGGCGTAACTCATCTTCGTAGTTTTTTCTTTCTGAGATATCCCGTGTGATGGAAATTATATAATCCTTACCATTACGTGTAAGTACATGTGAGCTGATCTCTACCGGAATTCGCTTGCCATGCTTTGTTATGAACACATCGTTAAAAGATAGATGCTTTCCTTTCTTCAATCTTGAAATAATGTCGGTTTTCACTACAGTAGATGGTTTGTCTTCCAGGTCAGTTGGAGTCATAGATTGGAACTCATCCTTTGTATAGCCAAATAGTTGGATCGCTGCATCATTGACCTCTAAGATCCTGCCGGATCTATTGTCTTGCGTGATTTCAAGCACGAAGATAGAATCATTTAGATTATTGAATATTGTATGGAACTTGATCTCACTATCGAGCAGTGCAGTCTGCATCGCCTTCCTTTCTTTTTCTTCTCTCAGAATCCTTTTCTTTAGAAGTTCAGGTTCGGATAGTTCTTCGAGGATATGAAAGAGTTTAGTTTTATCGAGAGGTTTTTTAAGAAATCCTTTGACCCCGATATCAATCGCTTCGAGTAGATAATCAGGTTGAGGAAAGGCAGATAGCAAATAGATGTGAATGTTCGGATCGTGCTGTTTGATTTTTCTTGCCATTTGAAGTCCGTTCATTCTCGGCATATTTATATCTGTAACGACTATATCAGGAGAGTGTTTTTTAAAAAGGTCGAAGCCCTCTTCTCCGTCAATGGCAGAAAGGACATTTTCAACTCTGCGTTTAAGCATTTCTGTCACAGAAAACAGGACGACTGTTTCATCTTCAACATATAAGACAGTTATTGGTAATTTTTGCATTATTATCCTTTGAGATTAACTTTCAGTATGATGCCCAAATATTTTTATTAAATATCATGAATGTCATTGATTTTGTCAATATATTGCTTGTATGTATATTGTTAGTTTATGTAGCTATTCGAGGTTCTTTCCAGCTTCCTCTTTTATAGATAAGATATGCGATCACACTGCAAATTGAGTTGCTTACTACCATTGACCACCAGAGTGACTCATATGGATACGTTGAAAGGGGGAGTGAAATGCGGTAAAGTATAGGATAGAGGAAACTGCTTTTGAGGAATGCAATATTAAGAATTGTGCCCGAAAGAATGTATACAAGCGGTATTCTGATAAACCAAAGCCGTCCGATATTAAGCAGCATGACAGGTTTTGTATGACCGGCTCCATTAAAAGCACCAATAAATACAAATAAAATTCCAAAAATAAACGAAGCGATTGGTGTTACCTTGAACATTCTTCTACCCACTTCAACAACCTGAGGATCATTAATGAAGAATTGGGTGATCGAACCGCCAAATAAATACACGAGCAGACTTCCGGTGAACATAATGCCGCATACAAGCAAAAAAGCGACAGTTACACTTTTCTCTGCCCGTCTGATCTTTCGAGCGCCAATATTTTGCCCGATAATAGAAGCCAGTCCGTTACTAATTCCCATTGCAGGCATCATAAAAAAACTGATAATGCGATTATTGATTGCATAAGCAGACATTACAATAGTGCCGAAAGAGTTGACAAATCCCTGGAGTATGATGAATCCAAAGCTGGTCATTGACTGTGCGAGAGAAGCGGGTATACTGATTCTTAATATTCTCATCAGCATCTCTTTTGCCGGCTTGATCTCAGGTAATTTTGGTATAATGTAGGGGGTTTTTCTAAAGAGAAATATCACTGCAATGACCGCTGCGACCCCTCTTGCGATGAGTGTCGCCCATGCCGCACCAATTGTTTCCATCCGCGGGAAAAATCCGATACCGAATATCATAAGAGGATCGAGTACTAAATTCAAACTTACAGAAATGATCTGAATTTTCATTGGAGAGATCGTGTCACCAAGTCCATGGGAAAAGCTCTGATATGAGAGAAATATGAACATGAATATCATGCCCATAAGTATGATGGTAATGAATTGCTTCGCCAGATCGAATATCTCTTGAGGAGTTTGCAGAAGGTGCAATATATCATTTATGAAGAGAAATCCAGTCGCAACAAACAAAATCGAGAAGATTGCTATTATGAGTACGAATTGCCCGACGACCTCTTTCATCTTTTCCATTTTATTAGCGCCTTTATACTGGGCAATAAGAGAGGTGCCGGCTATTACAAAACCAAAGCCGAAAGATGAAAGGAAGAATATCAGTGGGAAGGCAAGTCCTGCAACGGAGACCGCATGACGAGCATGCTCACCCAATTTCCCAAGCCAAAAAGCATCAGTCAGATTGTAGAACATTTGCAAAAAATTAGAAAACATGATTGGCAGCGAGAGCTTCACCAGGTTTTTAATAAGGTTTCCGCGGGTAAGATCTATTCCGGTAAATGACATAAAATGGAGATGTTCCTACTTCATAGAAGAGTTGTTTCAGGTAAAAAATTGATCATCAAATGAATAGTGTGTTACAAATTCTTAACGACAAGATCATACACAGTTTCGACAGGAATTACTTTTACACATTGATTATCTTTGCAGGTTGTTTTTCTGTGATTGAATGCACTCACGCACGGACTGCAGCCAAAATCAGTATATAAAGAATGACAATTCTCTCCGAGAGGTCCATATAATTTTGGGGTTTCTGGTCCGAAGAAAACAATGTTTGTAATTGGGGTCAAGCTCGCAAAATGAGCAGGTCCGGAATCATTGGTTACAAGCACATCGGATATGTTGAAAAGGTCAATTATTTCCTTCAATGTTGTCTTATTGGTCAGATCAACTATCCTATTTGGATTAGCTTGCTGAATTATTTTTGCATCTTTTGCCGCTTCATGTACACCCATGATGACGATAAATGTATTCTCCAGCTCGGTTATTCTTTTTGCTAACTCGGTATATTTTTCAATGGGCCAGGCACGGATCGGAAGTATACCGGCATTGGGATTGAATACGACCAGCTTTGAGGTATTTTTTATGCTAGGATTTTCGGCTTTCAGCTTGGACAGGATCGCGTTTTTTGCTTCGTCTGGTGATGTAATACGAGGTACTGTCGGAATATTATCAAAATGTCTTTTCAGTTTCGGGTACTCATCAAAGGGAACGACAAGAGAGTAAAGCAGATTATAAAAATTATACGAAATATGCTGATGTGGATTGTAGGTTACCCGGTGTGTGAGGAAATTTCCACGATACAATCCTTCCATGTGGAATTTGTAATATCCAACCCGATTATGAGCTCCTGAAAGATACGAAATGATGCTGGTCGCCCGAGAAAATAATTCCATGTCGATGTACGTATCGATCGAAATTTTGTGCATTGTCTTCAGAACGGAAAGTGTTGAGAACACAAACCGCGAGAAATTTGAACAGTCAATTGTCAGCACATTTTCTCTGGGGATTACCTCTGTAATATACACACTTTCCTTGTTCTCTTCAAATATAAGGAAATAAATATTTGAGTCCGGGAAAAGCTCCTTTGTCTTTTGCAGAACAGAATAGGCGAGTATTGCTGAGCCCATTTCTGAAAGCTCAACAAATAAGATGTTTTTTGGGTGAATCGGCTTTCTTAAAGACGGTTTGAACAATGTACGGATTGCATAGAGAATAGTCAATAACGTACACATCGGAATTCCAAGCCACTTATCTATTTTTCGAATATACTCGACATCCATTATTCTGATCCTTGTTCATTGCTTCGCCGACTTTCTGAACCTATGTGCTTTTGGTCAAATTTATTTACAAAGATATTGTACCTATAAAATGTATCAAAATTATAGAGATATTAAAAAATTATGAAAAATTGTAAAATCATCTTCACGGATCTCGACGGGACGTTGCTTAGACACGATAGAACAATAAGCAAAGAAGACCTTGCGGTTCTTGAAGAGTTGGGGAAAAGAGACATTGTGCGTGTGCTCGCAACTGGCAGGTCGCTCTATTCTTTAGGCAAGATATTCGATGATGATTTTCCACATTTTGATTATATCATTTTTTCATGCGGTGTAGGTATTTTAAACTGGAACACAAGGGAAATACTGTACTCTCACTTTCTTTCAAGGGACGAGATCGCGCGTGTTAGGCAAATCCTCAACTTTCATAATATTGACCATATGATCCACAAACCCGTGCCGGAAAATCATAAGTTTCATTATCAGAAATTCAGCACGGAGATAAATGATTTTGATCGCAGATTTTCATATTATAAGAACTGCGGGTCACCTCTCACGTCGGACGAGAATCATATCGAAAAAGCATCACAAGTCCTCGCAGTAATTCCAAAAGATACCAGAAAATTTGAAATGATAAAAAATCTCTTGCCCGATCTGAGAGTGATAAGAACAACATCTCCCATCGATCACACGTCACTCTGGATTGAGATTTTTCCGAAGAATGTTTCCAAGGGGAATGCTGCAGAATGGCTTTGTTCACATCTTGATATTTCACAGCAGGACACTTTCAGCATTGGAAATGATTACAACGACATTGAGCTTCTGGATTGGACTGCGTACAGCTATGTCGTAGAGAATGCGCCAGATGAAATGAAAAAGAAATATAAAAATACTTCATCAAACCAGAGCAGCGGATTTTCAAAAGTGATACGAGAAAATATTTTGTAATGAATAACCAAAAAGAACTTCGATTTTACGTTCGATCTCGAAAATTTATCTACATTAAAAACGGTTTATAAAGGATAATAAATGAAGAATATAACCATCATATTTGTTTTATTGTGTCTTACATTTTCTGTTCACGCAGAGGTGTTAAATGAAAGTGAAATCGGGCTCATTGAAATGCTTCTCGAGCAAAATGACATGTCACTTCAATCTCTGAATTTTTTAAAGGATTGGGCGATGGATACGAAATTCAAGCTTCCGATAGTGGTCAAAATTCTTAATAATCCTCTTCAATTCCCCAAATTTGTAGATCAAATAGAAATTCTTTGTGAAACACATGTGCCATCTCAAATGATCTGCGAGTATGCAGAAATTCTCTTTCAGGCAAAATGGATAGATTCTTTTGATGAAAGTATGCTTGAGAATTATTATAACGACAATGTGAAAGAGATTAATGATCTATTCGGGTATGTCGAATATGTGTGGGAAATTTCAGATTGTTTTTATGATAAAGCATGGAAGGACATTACGGGCGAAGAGAAAGATATCCTCACCTATTTATCGTATTCAATGTGGCAGGAAGAGGAGGATTCACTTCGATATGAAGCGTTTTATAAAGAGAATCAGATAACCGAATATGACAGCCTGAGTATCGAAGAAGACGTGATTCCAATACTCGAGAAAATTGATTTTCCATCACTGATGTATGCAGCGAACATTTCACAAAAAGGTTTTGATATTCTCAAAGAAAATGTGCGGAACATGGCATTTCAAAACACAAGAAAACTGATACATGACTCCTCCTTTGGTTTGATGTGCATTGGCACTCCACAGGCAGATAGATACGGTGAACAATATTCATTTATTATCGATCCGGTAGGCAACGATGTATATTCAGCTCCGATCAAAACTGATTGGAACAATCCTTTTTACTGGGTGCTCGATGCAAAGGGAGATGATACTTATCGGAACGATGAAATAGGCAATTTATTTCATGTGCTTGCCGGCATAGGCATTTCCTGTGATATAATGGGGGATGATGTATATTATGGAAATGATTATACACTCAGTTCTTTTTTCGGGTATCTTCTCTTAAACGATATAGAGGGAAATGATGTGTATAATGGCGGATTAAACAGTATCGCAGCAGCGACATTCGGTTTAAATCTATTAATTGACGAAAAGGGCTGCGATCATTATGCAACAACCGAACTTGGAGAAGGTTTTGCAGGTCCCCTTGCTGCAGGATTTCTTATCGATACAGACGGGAGTGATCTATATTATGCAGGCGGGAAGTATCTGCATGTTCCACTTGCACCTTTCGATCACCGGGCACTATCTCAGGGTTTCGGTTTTGGAGTTCGTCCATTTCTTGGAGGCGGTATAGGTGTTCTGTATGATGAAACAGGCAATGATGTTTATCAGGGTGCAGTATATAGCCAGGCAGTTGCTTACTGGTATGCACTCGGTATCATCATAGATAAAACGGGTAACGACTTTTATACGGCGGTGTATTACCCGCAGGGAAGCGGTATTCATCTTGCAGGTGGATTTTTATATGATGAGGAAGGTGAGGATCACTATTATTCCAAGCACGGACCCGGACAGGGAGCGGCGCACGATTATGCAGTTGGATATCTGATCGACAGAAAAGGAAATGATATCTATTCTGTGGAAGGCGGAAATGGGCTGGGTTTGACAAACTCGGTTGCTCTATTTCTCGATGCCTGTGGTAATGACAGATACGAGAGAAATGTTTCCAGCAATTTCGGTTATGCTAATACCGCTCGAAATACTGGAAGCATAGGCATTTTTCTCGACACAGGAGGAACTGACATCTATCCCATTTCTTCAGATACAAGCGGGTATATTGAAAAATATCAAAATGATGATACGTGGACTTATGGAACCTATGGAGTTGGCTGGGATACACTCATGGTTACCGAGGAGAAACCGGCAATGGAAGAAAAAGCAGAAGAAGATGCCGCAACAGTTGATTCGCTCGCTTCCATCAAAGAAATTTTCTCTATCGCATCGGAATGGGGAGTGGGGAGTAGTGCAAAAAGGGTTGCATTAGCTGCAGAAATTTTGCTTAAAAGAGATGCAGAAGCATCAGAATATATATTCGAGAATAAACTCGACACAAAAGGTTCTCTGGAATACAGGGCAATTTTGAATTTTGCAAAAAAGTCTACAGAGTTTGGAGCTTATCTTCCTAAAGCCCTTGCAGATGAAGATAGTGTAGTTGTCAAAAATTCGCTAGCGCTCATCGGCGAACTTCGTGATTCTACTCTTATTGATTCTCTCTCAATACTGCTTGATAAAAAGAAGTACATTACGAGTGTGCTCTCCTCTCTAGGAAATATGAAAACGGATAGGGCAGTTCAGCTTCTTGAAAAGTATATGCACTCACCATCAGAGCGCATCAGGGTTATTGTAGCGCGCGGGTTTCTCAAAATAGATACTCCTGAAAGCCTGGAACTGCTTAGCATGATGAAGGATGATACCTCATTCCTGATCAGGACGATGTATAAGCTGAAGAAAGAATAAACCACAGAGCACACAGAGAAACACAGAGGAATTTTTAAGAAAAATGTTTTGCCCGACTCATTTTTCAAGCTGAGACGTGTTAAAAATCAGGAGTTGATAAAATCTGGGACTAACTGGATTTTTGCTTTAGTATATTTTTCTTCATCTGTGAAAATCCGCGTTAATCCGTGAGCTATAAAAATGGTACCCCGGAGAGGATTCGAACCTCCGACCTACGGTTTAGGAAACCGGTGCTCTATCCTACTGAGCTACCGGGGCATAGGTGTACAAACATCAAACTCAGTTCAGGATGTCAATCTTATCAGCAGAGAGTATTGTGTGCAAACCGTTCTCGTTTTCCAGGTTCAGCGCACCCTCATCCGTAATTCCCATAACTTTACCAACCAGTTGCGTGTCACCTGAATGAATCACAACTTTCTTGTTCGCGAGAGAATGAAATTTCTCAAAATATTCTACAAAATGAATAAATCCGAATTCGTTAAAAAACTGCAGATTCTCTTCGAACGTTTTGAGGATCACTTTCAGGAGTCTTTTTAATACCACCTTCTTGTTCGTTTCGATCAAAAGTGAAGTTGCGATTCCTTTAAGACGTTCAGGGATTCTTTCGACATTACAGTCAATACCCATTCCAATAATCGTACCGTGTTTATTTGAAGAAGTGAGGATACCGCCGACTTTTTTCCCACTTACTAAAATATCGTTGGGCCACTTGATAGAGAAATGCAGATCAGGAAAAGTGGAGCTGAGCACCTTATGTATTACCACACCAGTGAAGAGGGTGACCGATGAGGGAAAATGCTGGTCTGGGAATGCAAGCGTGCAATACAGACCGCCAACAGGCGAATACCAGCTTCTTTCCAATCTTCCGACTCCTGCTGTCTGCTCGCGAGCGCATATCACAAAATTCTTTCTGAAAGCATGGTCATCTAGGTAACAGCATGCGAGTGCATTTGTCGATGCTGTTTTTCTGTAAAATTTGATCGCCGGGAAAAGTTCGGTCTTCATGATGCATTTATTACAGGTGATTCTTTTCTGGACAAGAAAATTCTGCATCAACTTTAAGAAACCAGAACTATGGCAAATTCATTTTTTCAAAGATTACGCAAAAATCATTTAATGCGTTTCATCAAATTCGGCATTGTGGGCGGAAGCGGCACAGTGGTGAACCTTGGAGTTCAATATCTTCTTACGCTTGCAGGAATGCATTATATTTTTGCAGGAGTGATCGCAACCGAGATATCTATCATCAACAATTTTCTGCTCAATAATTTCTGGACATGGAAGGATAATCCGGCAAAGTCAAAACGCAGCTTTGTAGCACGTCTTCTCAAATACAATTCTTCAATGATCATAACCGGCATTGCACAGAATTTTCTTATGATTTTTTTCACTGAGCTATTCAAAATCAATGACCTGATCTCCAAATTTATAGCGATCGTGATCATTACATTTGTGAATTATATCATACATTATTTTTGGACGTTTAAGGGTGAAATCGATGAGACAAAATAAGCTAAGTTACGATGAAAAAGCGTTCATCTTTATCGGTGCCGTGACTATTTTCAAGCTCATTTATACGATAGGGCTCAACATTATTCCGGACGAAGCGTATTACTTTCTTTGGGGCAGGAATTTCCAGCTCTCTTATTTTGATCATCCACCTATGATAGGATGGATTTTTGGATTCCTCTCATTGTTTTTCAAGAGCGCAGAATTCGTTGTACACCTACAACC
>JAGHCS010000029.1 GCA_021160355.1 Candidatus Cloacimonadota bacterium | reverse complement strand
CTCCAGAGGTTGCACCTATATTCAATAAAGATTTGATATGAAATATTAATGTATCATTGTTTTCAAATAAAAGTGATAAAATAAAATTCTTAAATCGTTCGCTAAACAATCCCTGATATGCGGTGGTGAAATAGGAATTGGAAATAAGGTTTTCACCTTGTGCATTTGTATAGATCATTTTCCTTACTTCAGAAAGGTCATTACCTTCGATCTCTTGTTTCACATATAATCCCGAAAGAAGGCCGACAAGAAAGTCATCACCACTTGGGGTAAGCCCGAACCCACATCCTTTTATACGTGAAACTCCTTCAATCAAGTCTTCGATTTCACCTTTAAGAATCAAGGAAGCACTGGATTTCATCCTTTTAACAAACTCCTTTTCAAAGCAAGACTTGAAATATTGTTCTCTTTTTTCGTCCAAAAGGAAGCAAAGACTTTTTTCAGATCCCAACATCACTAAAATGCGTTCTAAAAGCGATAGATTATCTGTAAGAACTACTTTGTTTATTGATTGGAGAGAAAATTTTGAAGTATATTTCAGAGCTTCAAACATGATAAGCGAACTATTATTAATCGTTATAATGTTATTAAGTACGGAAAGTGAATTGATTTGCTTGAGATCAAATCCATGTACAATTATATTGAATGGTCCTTCCCCAATGTCCTGGCTCACGACTGAAATAAGCATCGAGTTGTTACAGAAATTTATTGTTCTTCGAAATCTTGAATGGATCGTAAAATTGCCGTTCGGAATTCTATCCCCGAAGCTGACCAACTCGATTTGGCGATATTTTGTGCCCACTTTCCTCGCAAGATTCATCTTACTTTTGCTTTCATCAGTTTTCTTTCCATACATTCAGAACTTTTCATATTTCTTATTTTCATATCAACGTATTGTGTGAATGATTAGATATTTAGCTGTCAAGAAAATGGTGATGTCTTTATGAACTTGTTAGGAAATGAGTAAATCCTCCTGATTCTTCCTATTACGCAAATATTCCTGAAATTCACTTAAAAAAAAGGCATGACCAAATTAATGATCATGCCAAACATAAGTGACAATACTTGATTCTTTAGTAAGAACGTCTAAAGTCTCTTCGGTTATCTCTTTTCGGACGTGCTTCGTTGACCTTCATGGCGCGACCCTTAAGGTCTTTTCCATCTAAGTCAGCAATTGCTTTTTCAGCTTCAGCAGGTTCTGACATTTCAACAAATCCAAAACCTTTTCCATCGATGATAATAACTTCAACCACTTCACCGAACTCTGCAAATAATTCAGAGAGATCGTCTTTTGTGACTGAATAATCAAGATTTCCCACATAGAGTTTTTTACCTTGCATGCTTTCTATTCTCCTATTTTTTTCTTGTTCTCATACTAATCATGAAGAATAGACATAAAAAATTCTACTTTCAATCTTATATACTTTGAACTAATATAACTTAATTACTAAGTTACTTTTATTAAGGTGCAAAAGGAATTCCCATATTAATATCGTCAAGGTTTATGATAATAAATATTTTTTATTATTCTATTACAACCTTAAAATAAGTTCAATTCTCTTCTACTCACCTGTCTCTTCAGTGTATAATAATTTGGCAAGTCAAAGAATACCTGATCTTGTTTTTCTCACAATGAAATAACTCCTGAATTCTAGTGCATGGACTCTGCTTTCACTCTTTATTTTTTCAAATATAAAATCAGCAATTTAAGTGTATTCTCCAATCCCTCTTTATGAGTTCTTTCATATCCATGAGAAGCAGCAACACCGGGACCAATGAGTGCATGTTTGATATCGTAACCGGCATACAATGTTGCTTCGACATCCGAACCATAGAAAGGATAGATATCCACTGCATAGTTGAGCTTGTTGTTTTTTGCCAGTGTAATGAGTTGTGTCGTGACATCGTAATCATAAGGTCCTCCGGAGTCTTTTGCACAGATGGAGACTTTATGCTCATTTGTTTTCAAGTCATCCCCTACCGCACCCATATCGACTGAGATCATTTCCACTGCATCTTTCGGAATTCCGGATGAGCCGCCATGTCCAACCTCCTCATAGGTCGTAAAGAGCAGGTACACTTTACGCTTCAGATCGATCTCTTTATCGGCAACCATTTGCGCAAGACTCAGCAATATACCAGCACTTGCTTTATCATCAAGATGTCTGCTTTTTATAAAGCCAGATTTTGTAATAATAGTACGTGGATCAAGAGAGATAAAATCACCTGCAGATATTCCGAGTTTTTCCACTTCTTTTTCATTACTCACTTTTTCATCGATCACAACTTCGAGATTTTTATCATCCCGTTTATCCTTTTCGAGTTCCTTATTTACATGAGCAGCAGGTTCGATCATCTGGATTGTACCCGAAAAGGTTTGACCGAATCTCGTATGAATAATACAATTTTCTGCTTCGATATTATTGCCCGGGTATCCGCCTATCTTAGTTAACCGGAGTCTTCCATTTCTTTTTATAGCACGGACCATCGCTCCCAGTGTATCTACGTGTGCAGCAAGAACGATTGCATCACCTTCTCCGCCAATATCAACGACCACGGATCGTTTGCGAGAATATTTCGGTTTGAAACCCATGCTTTTAAATTCTTTAATGAGATGTTCCGTTGCTCGTTCGGTAAAACCACTGGGACTGGGAATGTGACATAATATCTCAGTCTGCTTAATTGCTAAATCTACATATTTCTTTTTTAGTTTCATGTTATCTCCATCTGATTCTTGGAACATTTTTCGATCACTGTTGCAAATTGTTTTTTACAGATATAGCGTCAATATTTTTGAAACTTGAAATTTGAAAATAGAGACTTGAAATTTGAAATTGGTGAAGTGAAGGATTAGTGAATCAGTAAATTTATAATTAGGAAATGGGTAAATGAAAGAAATTGTAACTCAAAATTCCGATCTACCTCGGCGTAATGGAGTGAATACTGATGTTGAGTATGTTGAGATGCGCAAGATCAGTCTCCTTCCGACCTGTCGGAATACGCCATGATAAATCGGGGTCTTGTGTTACTTAATATGTACTTCGACTCGTTGATAATCCCCTTTTAAGTTTTCGTGTTTTTTTTATGTTTTTCGTGGTTCATTATTAATTTGGGACATTTATTCATTCTTTACTCTTTTCATACTGAACTCCATGCGACTTCGTCTCTATGAAGTCCAGCCCAAAATTGTTGAAATCGAATCATTTTTCACTCCTCTCTTTTCTATCCTCGCCCTTCGTCTTCCCTCTGTGTTCTCAGTGGTGAATTCTCCTTCTTCAATTTTTTTACAGCATAGTGAGACGGAGACAGCTCAAGCTTCAAACCCATTTAATCATTGACACTCAAAATCACGAAAATTGAAATGTCTCAAATAATGCTCATCCGGAGGTTTTTCTATGAAAGCATTAGTCCTTTGTGCAGGAAAAGGAACTCGCTTGCAGCCGCTTACTTACTCTATGCCAAAGCACATTCTGCCTTTGGCAAACGTGCCAATTGTGTCCCATATTATAAAGAAGCTTGTTAATCTCGGCATCTCTGAGATAGGTTTGATAGTCGGCTACATGCAGGATCAGGTAAGAGCAACAGTTGGTGACGGATCACAGCTTGGTGCAAAAGTAACCTATATTGTTCAGGATTCTCCAAAAGGTCTGGCTCATGCTGTCAAAATGGGGCAGAATTTCATCAAAGACGAACCCTTCTTAGTGTTTCTTGGAGATAATATTTTTGAAGATGATCTGACGAATCTTGTACGTAGATATAACGAAGAGAAACCCTCGAGCATCATTATTTTGAAAGCGGTAGATGAACCCCAACGCTTTGGCATCGCCGTCCTCGATGGTGATCGAATTGTCAGTGTTATAGAAAAACCAAAAGATCCTCCATCAAATCTTGCAATTGCAGGTGTGTATATCTTTGATAAAGATGTCTTTCCTGCAATAGATGAGCTTAAACCATCGTGGAGAAACGAGTACGAGATCACTGATGCGATCCAGGTACTTATCGATAAAGGATTGACGGTAAAAGGGGAAATTTTACAAGGAAAGTGGCTGGATACAGGAAAACCCAAAGATATTATCGATGCAAACATGTATCTGTGCAGCAAACTGAGTGGCTGGCATATTGCCGGCGAAAGCGATCTTGATGAGGAATCCATTCTGGATGGAGCATTGTATATTGGAAGAGATTCCAAAATGAAGCAGTGCACAATAAAGGGACCAGTGATAATCGGTGACAACTGCGAAATCGAACATGCCACTCTTCTTGAAAATACTTGCCTTGGAAATGGCTCTGTTGTAAAGAACGCCCGAATAGTGAATTCCATAATCCTCGAAAACTCCATTATTCAGAATGTGAAGGGCAAGATCACAAATAGCATTATTGGAAAAAATGTTGAACTGAGCTCTATCGATCTGAAGAACGATTGCACACTTCTGCTTGGTTCAGATGACAAAATTATCGGCATGTAGTTAGGAGATGAAATGAACATTATTGTATGTATCAAACAAGTACCCGATACAACTGATATAAAAATAAATCCTGAACATAATACTCTCATCCGCGAAGGTGTCGAGAGCATCATAAATCCCTTTGATACGTATGCCCTGGAAGAAGCATTGCGCTTGAAAGAAGCTCATGGCGGCACTGTCACAGTTATAAGCATGGGTCCCCCCCAGGTCGAATCAGCACTTCGTGAAGCACTAGCCCTTGGTGCAGACAATGCCATTCTTATTTCTGACAGAAAATTTGCCGGATCGGACACACTGGCAACAAGTTACACTCTTTCCGCAGCCATTCGAAAACTCGGTGATTATGATATCATTCTCTTTGGCAAGCAGGCAATTGACGGAGATACTGCCCAAGTAGGTCCGGGAGTTGCTCGCAATCTTGATATTCCCCAGATCGCTTTTGTAAAAAAGATAGATTCTCTTGAAAACGGTAAGATAACAGCCCACAGAATGATGGAAGACGGGTTTGATGTAGTAGAATCCCAAATGCCGATAGTACTGACAGTTGTAAAAGACATTAATGAACCGCGCTTGCCCTCCTTACGCACAAAGATGAAAGCAAAAAAAGCGGAAATACCTGTCTGGACTTTCGACGACCTTCATCTCGATGAAGCAAAAGTTGGTCTTAATGGTTCACCTACATGGGTCGAGAAAATATTCACTCCTACAATGGAAAAGAAGACTATGATGCTTGAAGGTGAACCGGAAGAAGTAGCACAAAAACTTGCAGATTATTTGAAGGAAATATGCTAAAAACTGTTGCGATAATTCCCTGCAGATACGCTTCTACACGGCTTCCGGGCAAACCCCTGAGAGAAATTGCCGGCAAAACGTTGATACATCATATTTATGAAAATGTGATGGATACACAACTTTTCAGTCAGGTTATCGTTGCAACCGATGATGAGAGGATCGTAAAGGAGGTTCAATCCTTCAATGGAGAAATAGTGATTTCCGACAAAGAACATCTGTCCGGCTCTGATCGGGTCGCAGAGATCGCCCGCTCTATCGAAACTGATATTGTGGTGAACATACAGGGAGATGAGCTTTTTCTTGGTAAAGAAGAACTATCAGAACTTCTGAAATGCTTTCAAGATAGTTCAACTTCTGTAGTTACTTTGGCTCACCCTTTATTTGAACAAACAGAAATTGCAAATCCAAATAGAGTAAAAGTTGTTTGTGATAAAAAAAGTAATGCAATCTATTTTTCCCGCTCTGTGATCCCTTATCTTCGAAGTGATGAAAAATTTAATTATTTGGCACATATCGGAGTGTATGCATTCAGAAAAAATGCTCTTATGAAATTTGCAGAATTTCCGCAATCAAAACTGGAAAAAACAGAAAGTTTAGAACAGCTTCGTTTACTTGAAAACGGGATAAAAATAAAGGTTATAGTTACTGAACATCAGGGCTTTGGAATCGATACGGAAGAAGATATCAAGGCAGCAGAAAAATTACTCAAAAATATATAAACTAAAGTATTAGAAACCACTCCCTAACTTACAATATAAAAATGGATTAGGCTTATTTAGCTCAGTCCTTCTTATCCATATATTTATTGATCTGGCGTTCTTCCCAATCCTTACCTAAAATACCGCGAGCTCCAAATACATGAAAGCCGTGAGCGAATAAACCGATCCCCCATCCAAGAAGAGGCCAGTAGAACCACAAGTGATGAGGGGAAGTAATTATATTAATCAGAAACAAACCAATATTTACAATGATGAAAACAGCCAGATGCGACCAGAATCCTCTTATCTCTTCAACACGAACTCTTGCTCTTTTGTATTCTTCTGAATCCTTATCAAAGTTCGCCATTTTATACTCCTTTTTGTGAATTAGTATCATAACAATTTACTATAACTTTATCCATAATTTTTTCCTAAGT
>JAGHCS010000186.1 GCA_021160355.1 Candidatus Cloacimonadota bacterium | reverse complement strand
ATTCGTTCTCTCCTGTCTCTCTATATCCTTGCTGCAAGGATTGGAGAGACGAATATGTCTGGTAAAAATAAAAATATAAGGAGAGAAAGATGTTTAAGAAAATCGCAATAACTGCAATCTTGCTTGGGCTATTTTTAGCAGGCAGCTTGATTGCCGATGACCCACCTATTGAGCCTAATCCCCTTATTGTTCATATACAAACAGATGAATTACTTCAGTGGCGATTAGATGTATACTCCTATGGCCACTGGCCCGACCCCATTGAATATCCCGGCCAAGGAACTGGAAATATTAATACGGGTTATTCTCAAGGAAAGCCTTATGAATTCTATATCTTTCTCAATGGTGAGTATAGTCTCTTTCAATCCGGAGATCTTCCTATGGGGACAGATTGGTTTGAGATAGTAGTACCAATATCTCTTCCAGGTCACGATGAAGATCCACAGGAATAATAACTGAATAAAACTGGGGGAGATACTGTCTCCCCCCAGTTATTCCTAAGGAGTAATTATGCTAAAAAAAATATCATTTATTACTATTTTCTTATTATTATTTATTAATTGTTTCGCTGAAGAAATAACATTAGAAAAGATAGTAGAATATCCTACTAGTGGCCTTTACTTGGAAAAGGATAATCTCTGTGTACAGGAACAATATCTATTTGTTGCTTCAAGCTATGGACTAGAGATATATGAGGTTGAACCAGACACACCTGCGCAGTTAATAAGCAGGTTGCCATTAAGAGATGATGCACGAGTTGTTGAAGTAAAAGACAATTATGCTTATGTCCAAGCAGTATCGTATTATGAACATCATACTAATTTGTATAAAATCGATATATCAGATGTTATGAATCCATCTGTTGTAGATAGTGTATTTACAGATAATGAAGATGGTTTCGGTCAGGGTGATATATATAATGATTTTATTATTTTTAGAAATTGGGATGAAGGATTAAACTTCTATTACAGTATTTACAGAATACCAGAATTTGAATTTGTTCAGAATTACTATTGTAGTCATTGGTTCATGCAATTGAATGATACTTTAGCCTTTTATATGTGCGGTGGAAATGTATTCCCTCTCTATGACTTCAGCGATCCTGAAAATATTACAGAGATTGGACAAGTAAATTTTAATGATAGTGGAATTGATATAGAAAACATACAATCTGTAAATGACTCAATAGTTGCATGTATGGGAGAAGATGGAATAGCATTCTGGAATTATTCGGACAATAGGAACTGGCAATATCTTTCTACGATTTATTCGCCATCTGATGAAAATTGGTCACATAAGCTGTATGCTGTTGATGATTTGATTTTTGTAACCTATGTATCAAACACCCCAGGAATGAAATCTATTAATATTTCAAATGTATACTTACCATATGTTGTTGATTCTATGCCACTAACCCAATATTGGCTCTTTATAACATCATTTGCCATTGATGGAGCTTTAAATTCGGTAGTTATTGGAACTTTGCAAAAAATACATCAATATGTTTTTGATAACGGTTATTTTGAAGAACAATTTGATATCTATGAGAATTTTCTTCAACATGGTGGTGTTATATATAATAATTACTTGTATATTTCATTTGCATGCGGGTTAAAGATATACGATATATCATCTTTACCAGATGTTGTTCATATAAATACTATTTATGAAGATCACCAAATCTCTGAATTACAAATTGTTGAAAACCTCTTATTTTTTATAGATTATACAGATTATGCAATTATCGTACTAGATCTTTCAAATCCCACTGCTCCAGTTATCAGGAATGAAATTTATATTCCAGTTTCAAGAGGTAATATTTTACTAAAAAATACTGCGGATTGTTTATTCTACAAAGAAGATTATCCTGTCAATGTATTGTATAAATATAGTATACCTGAACCAGGTAATTATATACTGGACTTTCAATACGATCTAAATTGTGATGGTAATGGTTTCATTTATAATGAACATTTCTATTATCTTGCGAGTGAGAATCCGAATGGACCCGACCTGCAAATTTTTGGCGGACTTGAAAATAATGATCCCGAGCTCGTTATGACAATTGAGGATTTTGCATCTGGTTACCCTGAATATCCTCGTACTTTTATAAATAATTGTGATAATTATTTATATTTAACATCCTATGGTGATCCATGTGGTGAGCCATTTGATTCTACTAGATTTTTCGAAATCGAAAGTCCTACCCAAATTAGTTACAAATTTACTGCAAATCATAGTGGACTGTTTAGTATTAAAGATGATTATTTATATGTATCAGGAACATTTTCGCATATATACATTTATGATTTAGTTACTGCTTCAGGGATATTCGACCCGATTGCACATTATCAAGACTATGGTGCTTCACTGGATTGCATACTAAATGAATTCAATGGTACGAAATATTTATACCATTTCCAAAGCACAGCGTTCTCTATTTATGAAATAAATGATTTTGGTGTACAAGACGAATATCATCCATTTAATCCTTATTTTAACAATTATCCTAACCCCTTCAGCACATCAACCACAATATCTTTTTCAACCGCCAGTCTTCGCTACGCTACGCCCCGGCAGGCAGAGAATGCAGAGATAAAAATTTATAATATCAAAGGT
>JAGHCS010000044.1 GCA_021160355.1 Candidatus Cloacimonadota bacterium | reverse complement strand
ATATAAAATTCTTTAACCTTATTCGAAACAACGATGATTTTATTAGTGATAGATGACAGCAAGCTATCCGCCCAAAAATGAGCTCTTTTTTTCCACACATCAACATTATGTTCGGTAATTACAATGGCTTTTACTCCAGAAAGTTTTGCAGCAATTCTTCCCCAGAAATTTGCGGTCCACAAATGGGTATGCACGATATCGATTTGTTTTTTTGTTATGAGTTTACAAATTTTGTATATTATGTATGGGTCAAATTTTGGTTTTTTATATAAGGGTATTACTTCGATTCCAACATCTTCTAATTCATCAGAGAATATCCCCTTATCGTTAAGGCAACAGACTGTTGGATGAAATTTATCTTTATCTAAGTTTTTGCATAGGTCAATAACAACCTTTTCTGCTCCTCCCAGTCCCAATGACCAGATGATGTAAAGAATGTTTATTTTATTCATGATTTCTATTAATTAATATTGAGACTAGTTCTCTTACATTCTTTTTGATATCGAATTTTTCTTCAACAAGCTCCCTTCCGTTTTTCACAAATGTTTTTGCTGCGTCGGGATCATTAAGCAATCCAATGATCGCATCTGCAAGCTGTAGTGAATTTCTTGGCTCAACTGTAATACCTGTAATGTTGTTTTGTATTATTTCCGGCACTCCTGAGATCGTAGTTGATATAACAGGTGTGCGCATTGCAAGAGCTTCGATCATCACATTAGGGATACCATCTCTGTCACCATTTTTTGAAATAACACAAGGTAATACGAACATCCGGGCTTTATTGAACATATCAAAAATGTAGGATTGAGGTTTCATCCCGGATAGCACGACATATTCCTGTAATTCCAATTGCTCGATTTGTAAGGTAAGGGCTTTTCTGTCTGGACCCTCTCCGATAATAATACACTTGAATTGATAACCTTGATCACGAAGAATATCACAGGCATCAAGAAGATAGGGAAATCCTTTCTGCTCGCACAGTCTTCCAATTGAGAAGATCAGGTTATCTTCGATATTTTTATTTATTTCCGGTAGCGTACCAAAATCAATTCCGTGATAGTTCAGGATTATCTTATCATTCTCTTTATAATCAAGTAATGAATCCAGATATTTTTTATTATAGCCGGTACATGTCGCAACGAATTCTGCACGCTGAATTTTTTCTTTCAGCATCGGATTTGGTAGAAAAATATCCCATGCATGGGCAGTAAAACTAAATGAAATTCCCAGAATTTTCGAGATAATAACTGCACTTGTCGTAGGTATAGTTGCCCAATGTGCATGAAGGTGGGTAATCTCCAGATCCCTTATTAATTTTGCATAATATAATGAAATGGGAATTATTGCTATTGATTTTATAAGAAACTCAAATGAAGTAATATTTGATTTAATCAAATAGGTGAATAAGCTAAGGCATTCCAATGGTCTGTTCCATATGAAATACAGAAGGGCTTTTATCACATTTATTGAAGGGAGTGCGGAATAGTGAGTCTGTGTTATAAATTCTTGAGCTTGGGGGTGTACGACCTTATCCTTACATTTCTTCAGTGAGAAGAGCTCAGGATTTATATTGTTCTTTTTCAGCTCGATTATCTCCCTTAGAATAAAAGTCTCGTGAGTTTCAGGGAACTGGGAAAAAATATAAGCTATTTTGCTCATTTTATGCTTCATTTGGCTCCAATGCTTGCTTTTCCTCAACAGAAGTTTCTTGAGTAATGATCATTTTCAGTCTTTGCATTAGAGCAGCTATAATCCAAAATTGACCCGCAATTTCAAGAGAGTTCATTCTTGAACCAAACATACACGAGACTACTAATCCAATAACTCCACCAAGGAATCCTAAGGAGCATCCTTTGAAGAATTTATCACTCGTGTGCCGAAATACCCAAAAGGTATTGATAAAAATTAGAAGAATCAGTATAAGAAAAATCAGCAGAGCAGGGATTCCCATTTCTGCAGCAATTCTTAGGTAAGTATTATGTGCATCTCTTTCAGCTTCGATTTTTGAATATTGCATGATAAAATATGGAAAAGAACCATACCCAATGCCCAAAATAGGATGAGTTTTTATCATATTCATTGCTCCTCTCCAGATTATAATTCTATCAGCCGCACTTTTTTCGAGTGTATCTTCTAATGGCTCCTCAATATAGGAATCCTTTTTTGTAAATGTCATATCAAATCGTGCCCGGATACTTTCTGGGATGTAGTCCGGCTTAATAGCAAGAATTATAACTAATAATATCACGAGAAAAATTAGTTTCTTGCTACGGGAAAAAATTCCTACTAAGAAACTCGCAACGCCAAAAGCCAACCATGACCCTCTGGAAAACGTAACATGCGTAGCTCTCGCACATAAAACGAAAGGGATAAGATAGATCAAACTACGCATCCTCCGTCCTTCATAGACAAAGAGGCCTAAGAATAAAGGACCAAACTGAGACATGAAAGCCCCCAGTGCGTTTGGGTTCCCTGCTACGCTCGAGATACGAGCCTTTTCCCACGTCGAGATCACACCTAAATTTTGGTATTGTCTTAAAGTAATTAAAGCAACCACAATAGTCGTGATTAGAATTGCCTTAAGCGCTTTTTTTATTGAATCCTTATCATGAATATTATTTACAACGATAATATACATTAACATCGGGGTAATCCATCTCCAGTAAGTCAGGATGATACTCTCACCTTCAATATTTACTAACTGATAACTTCCAAGAATTAATGATATCAGTCCGATTATAAAAAAAAGGAGTAGGGGGAAATTCAGAGATGTCGGGATTAGGAATTTCTCGTCTTTACTTTGATGGCTAATAAACCACCCTACCAAAATTGATATTACCAACATATTTGTAAAGTTGACACCCGTTGTGATGTTGCCCACTATAATTTTACTGAATGGAATATAAATTATAAGAGCCATGATTGCTATTTCGGGTTTGTTTAATGAGAAGAAGAACAGGATGAATATCGAGAAGAAACAAAAGGCGATAAACATTCTTGATTCTATTTCGAGGTAGACAACCATTGCCTGGAGAATAACAAAGAGTATAATCAGGAAATAGAATAACCTGCTATTCATTATCACTTTAGCTGCGTCTTGGGCGACGTATGGGTTTCGTTTTAGAGCAGTTGCTTGATAATCCATAAGTCCTAATTATATCTTTATTTAAAGAGAGATAGCAATTT
>JAGHCS010000137.1 GCA_021160355.1 Candidatus Cloacimonadota bacterium | reverse complement strand
CCCGAAAATATACTTCATTAAACGTTCTTACATCAGAAAATAAGATAATTTACAATTTTTAAATCTGTCCAAAAATACATATTCTGAAATTATTGACAAATATATATTGCCTTCTGACTTTTTTTAAGAGAGTTTATAAATCACATTATCTTCATAAAATTTGTATGAAGTAATAATATTAAACCGGAGGACACATGAAAAAATTAGTTATTGCAGTGATTTTGTTTTCGTTAATACTATTTATCATCTCTACCTGTTGCGAAAAAAGCACGAGTCCAAGCAATGAAAAATATCATATTGGTTGGGTTGTTGGTGATTCTGATAATGGGTATGGAACAATCCTCAAAACCGCGAACAGCGGACAAACATGGGTCCGCCAGGGAGATACGTTAACAGTACCGAATATTAATCTTAATGCAGTAAGAGCTGTTGATTCCTTAACTGCATGGGTAGTAGGTGGGTCTGCTGATGGATGGGCAACTATCCTGAAAACAACAAATGGCGGGCAAAACTGGCAACGCATCGGAAACAGAGGTGACATACCGGATACAGAATTGCTTGGATTGTATGTTTGTAATGAGTATGAAATATGGGCAGTAGGCGCAGCTAACACAATTCTTTATACAGATGACGGCGGCACTAATTGGGTGTCCAAAGCTGACACTTCCTTTTTATCTTATAATTTATCTTCCATTGCTGTTGTTGACGATAAGATTTGGGTATGTGGTAATGAGGACCATTTAGGTGGAACAATAATTCATTCTTCAGATTATGGTGATACATGGGTTCATCAAGCTCAAGGTGAATTCCTTTCAGAACGAGGAATGATTGAAATAAGTGCAGCATCAGATTCCTGTTTATGGGCTGTAGGACATGGAAGAACAATTCTTCATACTTCTAATGGTGGCGGTAACTGGGAAGTACAAAAGACCGATATCTCTCCAGAATGGGATGCAAATGGTGTTTGTGCAATAAGTGAAGATATAGCATGGGTCGTAGAAGATGTTGGACAAATATTTTATACAATAAACGGAGGAGAGAATTGGGAGTTACAAGACCCACCCGGTTCATCAGGAGGTTATTTGCTATACAGAATTTCTCCATTAAATAAGAATGAAGCCTGGGTGGTTGGTCCCTATGGTGGGAAAATAGATCTTGGTATGGTTTTACATACTGTTGATGGTGGACAGACTTGGACTATACAAGATTATGGTTATAATTTATTGCTTGGGGATGTTTCATTTGTAGGTTCATATCATTAATAGTTTGTAATTTGATCTCTATTATTTGAAAATCTTTATCGGAAAACAGAACTCTTAGATAAAGTATTTAAGGTATTTTTTGCTCATTTTTGAGTTCAAAAGCATTTATCCAAATAACTTGACTGCTCAGAGACACAACCATTCAACATGTCCAAAAATCAATCAAGGACTCCATACATGGTAGAAAGTGATTTCGATAAAATTGATGTGGTCTTACGCGAATTTGAAGGCAGAAAAGGTGCCCTGATTCCCATCTTACAAAATACCCAGGCACAGCTTGGATTTCTTTCCAAAGAAGCCCTGGAATATATATCTGAAAAAACAAAAATACCTGTCTCCGAGATTTATGGTGTCGCAACATTTTATACACAATTTCGTTTGCATCCAATCGGGAAGAATATCATCCGTATTTGCCACGGAACTGCATGTCATGTTGCCAATGCCCCCAAAATTTCAGAAGCGCTTTATGAAGAATTGAAAGTCGAACCCGGTGGTACGACAAAAGATCTGAAATTCACAGTCGAAGAAGTCGCATGCCTTGGATGTTGCAGTCTTGCGCCGGTTATCATGGTCAATGATAAAGCGTATGGTCGCTTAACTCCCGACAAGATCAAAGATATATTAGCTCAATATTAATTAATAAATAACGAACCGAATTTAATCGGATCGGAGAGAATTTGGAAAATTCAGTAAGAATAAAAGTCGGTTTAGCGAGCTGCGGAATTGCAGCTGGCGGTTTAGATGTTCTTGAGAAAGTGGAAGCTTTTCTCAAAGAGCATGATGTGAAAGCCCAATTGGAGCACACCGGTTGTATCGGGATGTGCTATGCAGAAGTGCTTATGGAGATCGAAGATGATGAATTTGGCAGCACTATGTATGGCTATCTTAATGCAGTGGATATTGAAGATATCCTGACAGCACATTTGATTGAGAAGAAACCTCTCACAGAGCATATTGTTGTTTCCGACAAGTTCGGTGGAAAAGAGAAAGAAATACTCGATTATCAGACAAGAATCGTACTTCGCAATTGCGGAGTGATCAATCCTGAATCCATCGATGAGTATATAGAACGTGGTGGTTATGAAGCACTGCAAAAAGTCATAAAAGACATGTCCCCTGTCGATGTGATCGATGAGATAAAAGAGAGCGGCTTGCGTGGACGTGGTGGTGCAGGTTTCCCAACCGGGTTGAAATGGCAGTTTGCATATAACAATTATGCAGATAAAAAATATGTGATCTGTAATGCTGATGAAGGAGATCCGGGCGCTTTCATGGACAGAAGTGTGCTCGAAGGAGATCCACATGAAGTTCTTGAAGGCATGCTGATCGCTGCGTATGCAATTGGCTCGGATACAGGTTTTATCTATTGCCGTGCGGAATATCCACTTGCAGTAAAACGACTCCGAATTGCCATCGAAAAAGCCAAAGAAAAAGGTTTTATCGGAAAAAATATTCTTGGATCGGATTTCGATTTTGATCTTACAGTATATGAAGGCGCTGGTGCTTTTGTGTGCGGAGAAGAAACTGCACTCATGAAATCGATTGAAGGGAAAAGGGGAATGCCTACGCTTCGTCCTCCTTATCCGGCAGAATCCGGTTTGTGGGGGAAGCCAACCAATATTAATAATGTTGAAACCTACTCAAATGTTGCGTGGATAATCC
The DNA here is from genome assembly GCA_021160355.1 of Candidatus Cloacimonadota bacterium. Taxonomy (GTDB): domain Bacteria; phylum Cloacimonadota; class Cloacimonadia; order JGIOTU-2; family JGIOTU-2; genus Celaenobacter. Next base: position 6,668 of record JAGHCS010000137.1, on the reverse strand, counting down.
GTAATGGCGCAAAGAAATATGCAGATTTCGGCACTGAAAAGAGCAAGGGCACAAAAGTATTCGCACTCACTGGTAAAATAAAGAATGGTGGACTTGTAGAAGTTCCAATGGGTATGACACTCCGCGATGTGATCTATAAAGTCGGCGGTGGAATAATAGATAATAGAAAGTTCAAAGCAGTTCAGCTTGGCGGTCCTTCCGGTGGATGTATTCCTGAAAGTCTCCTCGATACTCCTGTTGATTATGACTCACTCACAAAAACAGGTGCGATAATGGGTTCGGGCGGCATGGTCGTCATGGATGATACTACCTGCATGGTTGATATGGCTCGTTTCTTCCTGAATTTCACCCAGGATGAATCATGTGGAAAATGTACATTCTGCCGAATCGGAACCAAGCGAATGCTCGAAATCCTAAATAGAATTACGCAGGGCAAAGGTGAAAAGGGTGATATTGAAAAGCTGGAAGACCTTTCGAAAAAGATCATAAAAGGTTCTTTGTGCGGACTCGGTCAGACTGCTCCTAATCCAGTACTAACAACGATCAAGTATTTCCGGGATGAATATGAAGCGCACATCAATGATAAAACATGTCCTGCAGGTGCGTGCAAAGACCTCGTAAAGTACGAGATACTTGAAGATAAATGTATCGGATGCGGAGCATGCAAACGCGCGTGTCTGGTCGATGCGATCTCAGGTGAAAAGAAAGAAGTTCATACAATTAATCAAGATATCTGCATAAAGTGCGGCGCCTGTATGACCGCATGTAAATTTGATGCAGTGATAAAATCATAAGCGGGTCTCATGGCAGATATAAAAATTTTATTAAATGGAGATGAAGTAACTGCAAAACAAGGTCAAACGATCCTGGAAGTTGCTACTGAATACGGCATAGAAATACCAACACTTTGCCACGATGAATATCTGAAACCTTATGGCTCATGCTGGGTATGTCTGGTTGAAGTCAAAGGTGCAAAAGGTTATGTTCCTTCCTGCGCCACAAAAGTGTATGAAGGAATGGAGATCAATACTGATTCCGAAGAGGTGCGTGCTGCACGGCAAATGGCTCTCGAGCTTCTCCTTTCAGATCATTATGCGGATTGTATAGCTCCCTGTACTCTTGAATGTCCGGCACGAGTCGATGTACAGGGCTATGTGGCATTAGTGAATGATGGGTTGTATCATGAAGCAGTCAAACTTATCAAACAACGGATTCCATTACCTCTTTCTGTTGGGCGGGTATGTCCTGCATTTTGTGAAAAAGAATGCCGTCGCCAGATCGTTGATGAACCTATTGCAATTCGCCAGATCAAACGATATGCCGCTGATAAAGATCTCGAAGATTCTGCGAATACCTATATTCCAGAATGCAAGCCTTTTACAGGAAAAGAGATTGCAATTGTCGGTGCTGGTCCAGCCGGACTGACAGTTGCTTATTATCTTGCTCAGCAGGGACACAAATGCAAAATATACGAAGCAATGCCCCAAAGCGGGGGGATGCTCCGATACGGAATTCCCGAATATCGTTTACCAAAAGAAATACTCGATAAAGAAATAGATTTGATAAAAAAATTGGGCGTGGAAATTCATAATAATGAACAACTTGGAGGGGATTTCACATTGCAATTTCTGTATAAAGAATACGATGCAGTATTTTTGGGCTTTGGTGCATGGACTGCTGTCAGCATGAATATCGAGGGCGAAGACCTGAAAGGGTGTCATCTCGGTATCGATTTTCTACGTGAAGTTGTTGAAGGTAAGATCAAGAAAGTCGGAAAGAATGTTGCAGTAATCGGTGGTGGAAATACTGCGATCGATGCTGCAAGAACAGCTCTTCGTCTCGGCGCTGAGAAAGTCATGATCGTGTACCGCCGAGCCGAAGAACAGATGCCTGCTGATGAAGTGGAAGTTAAAGATGCCAAGGAAGAAGGTGTGGAATTTCATCTACTGCAGAATCCAACGAAGATTATTGGAAAAGATGGCAAAGTCTCAGGCATGCAGATCATAAAAATGCGCCTTGGAGAACCGGACAGCAGCGGTAGACGTAGACCTGTTCCTATTGAAAACTCAGAATTTATTATGCAGGTGGACATGGTCATTCCGGCAGTCAGCCAGAAACCGAAAACACAATTTCTGCTTGATGAAATCGCTCAAATTGATGGCAAAAATCTTAATCTGACCCGTTGGAGCACTCTTGAAGTTGATGAGAATACAATGCACACAAATATTGATAAGATATTTGCAGGCGGTGATCTTACAAGAGGTCCCTCGACAGTGATCGAATGTGTTGCAGATGGCTACAAAGCTGCTCAAAGCATCAACTCTTTTCTGAAGGGCGAGGAAATCAAGCCAATCAAAGAAAAATTTAACAGCAAAAAAGCAGCGTCATATAAAGAGATTGATCCCGCAGAATTCAATGAATATGAGAAAGCATCTCGTATAGCTTCTGGACATATTAAGCCAGAAGATCGAATTTCAACATTCAAAGAAGTTGAAAAAATATTTACTGATAAACAAGCTCAGGATGAAACTGCACGCTGTATCGAGTGCGGATGCGATGTCAATACAACCTGTGTGTTACGCAAGTATGCCACAGATTATGATGTCATTGCTACACATTTTATGGGAGAAGTTAACAACCATCCTATCGATAAAACTCATCCGTTTATTCTCCGTGATGCAAACAAGTGTGTGAATTGCGGACGATGTGTGAGAACATGTCTCGATATTCAGGGCGTTGGCGCATTGGGTTATATTTACCGTGGATTCAAAACACTTGTTGCTCCTGAATTCGGCGAATCACTTATGAATACTTCCTGCCTGAGTTGCGGAAAATGTATCGATGTATGTCCTGTCGGTGCGCTCACTCCAAGAAATACTCAATATAAACTTGCACCACTTGATTTTGAGGAAGTTCAGACAACGTGTGCTTTATGCGGAGCAGGATGCAGTATTATCTACATGAAAGAAAACGATATTATCATGAAAGCAGAGGCTGCGGACAGTCCGATTACGGGAAACAATGTATGCTTCAATGCTCATTTTGGTTATGAGGTGCTTCAGTCGCACGAGCGTATTACTCAACCGATGATACGTATTGATGATCAGCTTCAGCCAGTTGATTGGGATGAAGCAATAGACTATATAACTGATAAATTAACTGAGCTTGAAAAGAATGTAGCTTTTTTTAGTAATGGTAATTACACTAATGAAGAATTGTATCTTATCAGTAAACTTGCAAAGCAGTATAAATGCAACAAGAAATTCTCCTGGGAGCTTAATGGTTCTGCAGTAAAAGACAAACTTGGCATTAGTTTTTCACCCAATCCAAGTGCTGATCTTAATGAAGCGGAGCTTATTGTTTTGATAGGTGATGTTACTCATACAGTTGGCGTAAAGATCATGCAGGCGCTTAATAATGGTGCAAAATTGATGCTGATCAATCAGGATGAGAACAGATTTGCGAGACGCGCAGATTTCCATATTAGAACAAACTATTATATAGAAGTGATAAATGAATTTACAAAATTTCTCGTTGAATATCGACATCATAATATAGAGTATATTGCTCGTTATATCGGCAACTTTGTTGATTTCAATCATCAGCTTCAACATACGATCCAGACAGATGAATTTATGGATAGTGCCCACGAATTATTATCATTTAAAAAAGTTGTATTTGTCTATTCAGAAAGCGATCTGGATTATGATACACAAAATGCTGTCCTCAATCTGAGTATGCTGCGTGGTGATATCGGCACAGAAGGAAATGGTATTGTATGCTGTTCCGAGCTTGCAAACAAACCATACCTGCTTGAGAGTGGATTTGTTCCAGTAAAGAATTATCAGAAACTTAAAGCAGCAGCAATTTTTGGTGAGGATCCGCTTTATAATAACAAAATGGAGATTTATGAGTGGTTGAATAATCTCGATTTTCTTCTTGTTGCAGATAGTTTTATGACGGAGACAGCGACAATAGCACATGTGGTTCTACCACTCAATCCTTTTATAGAATCTGAAGGTACTATCACGAATGACAATAATGTTATTCAAAAGGTGACAAAGGTGCGTAATACGCTTACAGGAAGAGAGAACTGGTATCTGTGGAAAGATCTTCTCGGATTGGAATCCACATTTGAAGAGCTTACGGACGAAGCAAATAAAGGATTCAAATCCGATGAATGCATCGAAAGTAGGTATGTGCCCTCGGAAGATGCAGTAGAGAAGATACAATTAACATTTTCACACAAGCCGTCAATAGCCAGAGCTACTCTTAATCTTAATATTACGAGAAAGAAAATACTGAATTTCAAAGAAGATATGTTAGGTAAGAAATAAATTTCTTGATAATCCCCTCAATAAAAAAGCCCTCTAAATTTTTAGAGGGCTTCTGCATTATATAGATATATAACTTAACTAAACGATTCCCTGATCGAGCATTGAATCAGCAACTTTGATGAATCCGGCAATATTCGCACCATTCACGTAGTTAACGAAATCACCATCTTTGCCGTGCTTTACACACTGTGAATGAATGCTCTTCATAATGTTATGAAGTTTTTCATCGACTTCTTCACGGCTCCAACTCAAGCGGAGACTGTTCTGGGACATTTCAAGACCGGAAACAGAAACACCACCTGCATTCGCAGCTTTGCCGGGACCATAGAGTATTTTATTATCAATAAACACATTAACTGCATCAGGAGTTGAAGGCATGTTTGCACCTTCCGAAACACAAATACAACCATTTTTAATAAGTGTCTTGGCTTCTTCTTCATTGAGTTCATTCTGAGTAGCACATGGAAGCGCGACATCACATTTGACACCCCAGGGGCGCTTGCCTTCATGATATTCGACACCGAATTCATCAGCATACTCTTTAATGCGTCCGCGTTTGACATTCTTGAGTTCCATAATGAAATCCCATTTTTTTCCGGAAATTCCTTCCGGATCGTAAATGTAACCGCTGGAGTCTGAAAGTGTGACCACTTTGCCGCCAAGTTGATTGACTTTTTCTGTGGCATATTGAGCAACATTTCCAGAACCTGAAATTACAACAGTTTTACCATTGAAATCAAGTCCTTTAGTTTTTAGCATTTCTTCTGCGAAATACACATTACCGTAACCAGTCGCTTCAGGACGGATAAGACTACCGCCCCAGTTCAAACCCTTACCTGTAAGCACACCAACAAATTCATTTCTGAGTTTTTTGTACATTCCGAACATAAAACCGATCTCGCGTCCGCCAACACCAATATCACCGGCAGGAACATCTGTATTCGCACCGATATGACGGAAAAGTTCAGACATGAAAGTTTGGCAGAAGCGCATAACTTCGGCGTCAGATTTTCCTTTAGGATCAAAGTCAGAACCACCTTTACCGCCCCCCATTGGGAGAGTGGTAAGACTGTTTTTGAAAACCTGTTCGAATCCTAAGAATTTAAGAATACTAAGGTTAACACTTGGGTGAAAACGGAGTCCGCCTTTGTATGGTCCAATTGCACTGTTGAACTCAACTCTGTAACCACGATTGACCATAACTTCACCATTGTCACGGGTCCAGGGAACACGGAACATAATGACGCGCTCTGGTTCTACGATTCTCTCGAGAATCTTTGCTTCCTGATAACGAGGATTAGATTCATAGATCGGCCAGAGAGATTCAACTACTTCTTGTACAGCTTGTAGAAATTCAGGTTGATTAGGATTACGAGCCTCAACCTGATGCATGAATTCTTTCATACTCATGAGAAATACCTCCGAATATTTATTAGATATAGTATGATTTGGCGTAAAAATGAACCCTATTATTATTTGTCAAATAATTATGCAAAAACATTGACTGCTCACATCTCCTTTCCAAGAAAAAGAAAAATCTTAAGGGGAGTACATGCTTGAATATAAAAAACTACTGTCTGAAAAATTGAAAAAATTCTGGGAATCAGATGAAAAAGTTTACACTGCATGGGAAGGCGGCTCTTTCGCAACGGGATTTGATGACGATTACTCAGACCTCGATATAGCTCTGATCTGCGATGATGATCATGTGGAAGGATTATTTGAAAAAACAGAAAAATTTCTCGAAGATACTTATGGAATCAAGGAAAAACTTCGCATGCCCGAACCCAGCTGGCACGGGCACTCGCAAACTTTTTATCTTCTCAAAGATTCACCCCAATTTTTCTATATCGATCTGCTGATCGAGAAGCTGTCTGCAGGCAACAGGTTTATGGAATCGAATAGGCATGGAAATTCTGTTGTGTGGTTTGATAAAAAAGGACTTATGGATGGCACTCCAATGCCGGATGAGGATTTCAAAAAGAAGATTGTGCCTAAGCTGGAATATTTTAAAAAATCATTTTTCATTACAAAAATAGAGCTTGAAAAACAGGTTCTTCGAGGACGAGACGTCGATGCACTGGATGGGTATTACAAACTTATTCTGGGAAGATTGGCGTTCCTGTTAAATGTTAAGAACCGTCCTGCCAAGCATGATTTCGGACTGCTTTATTCTTATCGGGATTGGCCAAGAGAGTATCATGAATTTGTACAGAAGCTTTTATATGTGAAGGATTTCAAAGACCTGAAAATCAAATTGCCAATAGTAATAAACAAAGTCGAGGAACTGACGAACTCTCTTTACGAGGAATGGGGAAATTAGTATCTTAT
>JAGHCS010000100.1 GCA_021160355.1 Candidatus Cloacimonadota bacterium | reverse complement strand
GATATTATAAAAGGTTATTTTCAAACTCACGAAGTGGAGATGCCCACTGCTAACAATCCAAGGAAAAAAGTTAAGGTTTTAAAAACAGAAGAAAAATGTACCGACGTTAGCCTGGCTGTGCATTTAGTAAATGATGGATGGAAAAATTTATATGAATGTGCTGTTGTTTTATCTAATGATGGAGATCTTCTTGAAGCACTCAAAATCGTGCATGACGAATTAAAATTATGTGTTGGATTAGTAACTCCCGGAAAAGCAAGAATATCAAAATCTCTTCTTAAGTATGCTACCTTCCAAAAGAGGATAAGAACGAATCTTCTGAGAAATAGTCAGCTGCCAAATCCTATCCCGAATAGTAATATCTATAAACCAGTTGATTGGTAAACATATTTTTAATATTCTTAATTTTATACACCTTCATTTTTTTCTTGCCAAAAAATTCCCACTTTTAGTCTTACTCAATATAAGATCACATACTAAAAGATCGGAGCATATATGAAAAATAAAATCCGCATAATTATTGCATGTTTACTGATACTGAACACAGTACACCTTCTTGCTCAAAGCGACTATGAGAAGTGGCTTAAAAAAGATCAACAAAAATTTGATGATTATAAAACCGAGCAGGACAAGCTGTTCATGCAGTTCCTCGAGGATGACTGGAAGCAGTTCCAGGTTTTCCAGGGATTAAAAGCCGATGACACCCCAAAACCTGCCGAAATCCCGCAAGCAGAACCTCAACCGCTCCAGCAAACTGAAATCGAGAGAAACGACAGAATAAAAGAACTCTTTGTTCCGAAAATCCACAAATCTATGAAATCCCCGGGTGATCTGAAAGTGAAAGAGGAAACCGCTCAGTTCAAGACAAAAAAGCAGACCCAAAAAACCGATGTGCTTTCGTTAAATGTTGATTTCTATGAAGCACCTATATCATTGCCCGACGAGACTTCTTTAAAAATTTCGTTGAAGGGAAAGCCAAATAATGAATCCATCGCAGAATACTGGAAAAAGATCAGCAATGCAGAATTCGAAGGTTCGTTGCAAAAAACAGAATCATACAAAAAATCCCTTGCATTGAATGACTGGGGATACTGCATGCTCCTTTATGACATCGGAAAAGTCATAAATAATGGAGATGAAGCAGAAGCACTTCTTTTCACGTGGTTCATGCTCAACAAATCCGGATACGACACCAAGATTGGCTACTCTAATGAGCAGGTCTATCTTCTCATGCCAAGCAAAGATGAAATTTTCGGTGCTCCTTACTTTACAATTGATAACCGCCGCTTTTATGTGATGTCTCTCGATGGAAAAGAACTTGAACTTGGGTCTATGTACACCTACGAAGGTGATTATCCTGATGCAAATAAGATCGTTTCACTTAACCTGAACACGCTTCCTGTTTTATGCGGGAATGTGCCGAAGCAGGTAAATTTTTCATATAATGGAACAAATTACACCATTAAATATACATATAATAAAAACATCGTAAATTTTTTGAACACCTATCCGCACACCTCATATCCGATCTATTTCAACACGCCCTTAATGGACCAATCCTATTCTTCTCTTGTCGAGCAGCTTAAACCGATTCTATCCGGGAAGTCAAAATCGGAAGCCCTCAACATCCTTTTGCGGTTTGTCCAGACTGCGTTTGAATATAAAACCGACCAGCAGCAGTTTGGAAAGGAAAAATGCCTTTTTGCAGAAGAAACGCTTTTTTATCCTTACTGTGACTGCGAAGACCGGTCAGTCATATTTGCCTATCTCGTAAAGAAACTCCTCGGGCTCGAAGTGATAGGTTTGGATTACCCGGGTCATATTGCCACTGCCGTAAAAATCGATAATGTGCCCGGAGATCATGTGATGGTGAATGGCAAAAAATACCTCATCTGCGATCCCACCTACATTAATGCAAATATCGGGATGAGCATGCCGAGATATAAGAATGTAAAACCGGAGATCGTTCAGATTTCTCAGAAATGATCTTCTGAATATAATTTTCAATCGGCTTATCAGAAATGGTAAGCCGATTTTTTACTTCGTATTGATCTTAATTATCTTATCGTTGCTGATGAGGACATCTTTTCCTTTCTTGTTCTCTAGCAATACCCAGTCCTCATTCACCGATTTTATCAAACCCGTTTCCGAGCTGGACATCGTATCAATTGAAATAAAATAAATCCTGACTGTTCTTCCTGAAAGATTTTTTAATAAAGATATATCCATTGGTAACCTATCCTTTGATTTTCTTCTAATAAAATATCTAAATAATTTCTTTTTCTTGTTTCGTTGAGCAATAACAATTGCAATAAAAATGATAGACATAAACACAGAACTGTTCATAGAACTCCTGATTTTATTAACTTCAAAATTTTTAAATTTTAGTTCTTTGTTTTGTCAAGCAAAACAGTTTTCCTTCTGCAAAGATTGACATGAGTTATAGGGAGCACATTAAACTTTTCTCTATGAAAGTGCTTTTTATTAGGTTCAGTTCTCTTGGAGATGTGCTGCTAACGACCCCAGTTATTCGCACATTTCGCACACATTTCCCGGATGCTGAAATTCACTTTCTTACAAAAAAACCATTCTCTTCCCTTCTCGAATATAATCCAAACATTGATACCCTTATCCATTTTGATGCAGAGAATGAATCCATACTCAAGCTTATAATCCGTCTGCAAAAAGAACACTACACACACATTCTAGACCTGCATGATAAATTGCGATCTGCTCTTATAAAGCGTTTTGTAAAGGGGAAAGTTTTTACGTATAACAAGAAGCATACTTACAGAAAAAAATTGCTGAAAGACCGCAATCTGAAACCGATTTCCTCTACTTTGGATCTTTATGCATCGGTGCTGGAAAATTTCAATCTCGGGTTGGACGAAAGAAAGCTTGATCTCTTCCTCCCTGATAATGAAGAAGTCATTGCAGCATCTTTTCTCCCTTCTGACAAAAAAAGGATTGTGACGATCTCCCCAGGAGCTTCATGGTACACAAAGCAATATCCAACTGAGTATTATAAAAAGATAATTCGGAATCTTTTGGATCATTACGATATCGGAATTGTACTTATTGGAACAGGGCAAGAGAAAAATTTGACAGCGAAACTTGCTTCTGTATCAGAAACAGAAATCCTAAATCTTGGCGGCAGGACAACTTTGATAGAATCAGCAGTAATAATTAAACACTCAGATCTTTTCATAAGTGGTGATTGTGGACCGATGCATATTGCTGCTGCATTCGAAGTCCCTCAAATTGCAATTTTTGGCCCGACTCATCCTAAACTGGGCTTTGCTCCTATAAATCCGAATGCTGAAGTTCTCACTCTCAATCTCGATTGCAGTCCGTGCACCCTGCATGGAAACAACCGCTGCCCGAAGGATTATTTTAAATGTATGATGGACCTCTCTCCAGACCTCGTTTTGGAGCATGTTGATAAAATTTTGTCTCATTAAAAACATTAAAAGGAAGCCAATGAAAACCGAACGTCCCTTATGGAATGAATATTTCATGAAAATTGCAGAACTCATATCTTCGCGGTCCACCTGCCTTCGCAGAAAAGTAGGTGCGATAATTGTGCGCGACAATCAAATCCTCTCTACCGGCTACAACGGCGCACCAAAGGGGGTTCCTCACTGTGCCGATGTCGGTGGCTGTCTAAGAGCAAGAATGAAGGTGCCTTCGGGCGAACGCCACGAACTTTGCCGCGGAATACATGCCGAGCAGAATGCAATTATTCAAGCTGCTGTAAACGGTGTGTCGGTCAAAGGCGGGACAATGTACTGCACGAACCAACCCTGCTCCATCTGCGCAAAAATGATCGTGAATGCCGAGATAAAAACTGTGTATATTGCAGATTCATACCCGGACAAGCTCGCAGAAAGCATGTTCGCTGATGCCGACGTAAATGTCATTCTCATGGATATGAACGCAAAAGACCATCTGAAAAAAATACTGTAATGTCACACCGTAATGAAATGAAGACTGAAATGTTTGTTTACTATCTCGAAACACTCCTCTTCAGAACGCTCTTGCGAATAATCAATCTTTTTTCACTCGCTGCTACACGCCGCATCGGTCGAACACTTGGGCTTCTCAACTTCCATATCGTAAAAGTCCGCTGTGCTGTAGTGAAAAGACAATTGGAAGAAGCATTTCCTGAACTATCCGAGAAAGAGATTCATAAACTAATCCGTGAAATAAATATTTCCTCCGGTTACACTGCTGTTGAATTCTGCTGGTTTTCACCCAGAAAAGTTGAAAGCTTCGAGAAATTCATTTATATCACTGGATCGGAGTATCTCAAAGAAGCACTGTCTCAAAAAAGGGGCTGCATTATTTTTTCGGGTCATTTTGGAAATTGGGAACTTGCCGCACAACTCATTGGCTATCTCAGCGGCAATATCTATGCGGTGGCAAAGAAACAGAAAAATCCCTATTTCAATTCCTTAATAAACGACCTTCGAGAATCCAACAACGTATACCTGATACCCAAAAAAGGGGCTCTCCGGGGAATTATTGATGCGCTAAAAGCAAACAGGAGTATCCTTATGCTTGGAGATCAAAATGCTGGAAAAACAGGTGTTCCCGCAAATTTCTTTGGCATTCCTGCGCAGACAAATCCGGGAACCGCAAAGATCGCTCTCAGATTTGATGTGCCTATCATTTTTTCTGTATGCCACCGTCTTCGTAATGGAAAATTTCACCTTCGATTGGAAAAATCCATAATTCCAAAAGCACAAAATTCAGTTGATGAAGCAGTACGCTATTACACCCAATTCTTCACGACAAGACTTGAGCAATGGGTGAGAAAATATCCCGAACAATGGTTCTGGTTCCACAGAAGATGGAAGGTGTAGGAAATAAAAAATCATCATAAGGAGTTGCTATGAATCTCACGAAAAGTCTTTTTTTATCTTTGATTATTTTTGTTATAACTCTCTCTCCGTTATCAGCTGATGAAAACGCTCTCATCGGAGAATGGGAGGGCTCTATTAAAGTGCCCGGACAAGAATTGGAAGTCATTATTGAATTTCTTTTAGATGATGGACAAACTGTTGGTTTTATTGATATACCTCTTCAGCAAGCAATCGATCTCCCGCTTGAAAATCTCATTCTGCAAAATTCAAATATAACTTTTATAATTAAAGACGTCCCGGGTGAGCCCACCTTTAATGGAAATTTGTCTGACGATGGCAATACAATAAGTGGTGAATTTACGCAGAGTGCCGGCACCTTTCCATTTACTCTCATGAAGAAATCTGAACAGAAAAAATTGGATGAAACAGCAAAACTGGAGGAGACACTACATGCAATAAGAACCTTCATAGATTCCACTATGTCGCAATGGCATGTTGCCGGACTTTCAGTTGCTGTCGTGAAGGACAATGAGATCCTTATGACAGAAGGTTTTGGTTATCGTGATTTCGAGAACGAGCTGCCGGTTACATCGCAAACACTTTTTGCTATTGGGTCATCTTCAAAGGCGTTTACGGCATTTTCAGTTGGATTGCTTGTTGATGAAGGAATAATAGATTGGGACACTCCTATAAAAGAATATATGCCGGATTTCAAAATGTATGATGAATTCGCTACGCAGGAAATGACAGCCATTGATCTACTTACTCATCGTTCCGGGCTGCCGCGTCATGACCTGATGTGGTATGGTGCCTATTTTTCCCGCGAAGAGATGTATGACCGCCTGCGATATCTTGAACCAAACGAACCTTTCCGCTACACTTTCCAATACCAGAATCTTATGTATATGACTGCCGGCTTAATGGTCGGCAGATTGACAAACAGCACATGGGAAGATGTAGTATACGAGAGGGTCTTTGTGCCACTTGGAATGAACAATAGCAATTTCTCCATCGATACATCGCTGAATTCGGATGATTTTTCCCAGCCGTATCACGTGAATGAGAATGATGAGATCGAGAAAATGGATTTCATGAACATCTCTGCAGTCGGACCTGCCGGGTCGATCAACTCATGTGCTGATGACATGTCACAATGGGTCAGGATGTTCCTCAACAAAGGAAAGGTTGATGATACTCAGATCATGCTCGAAGCAACGGTCGAAAATCTCATCACACCCCACATGTTCATAAGCAGGAAAAGTCCGAGTAAAGAACTCGATTATTATGCTTATGGTTTGGGCTGGTTCATTCAGACCTATCGAGGTCATCCCTACGTCCATCATGGCGGTAATATCGACGGATTTTCTGCACTTGTAAACCTGCTTCCCGATGATAATCTTGGCGTCGTTATTTTAACAAACCAAAATAATTCGAGCTATACAAGCATTGCCAGTTATTATATTATCGACCAGCTTCTCGACCTCGAACCGGCTGATTGGCATCGAAGAAATCTCAACCAGAAGGAAACTCTTACCGAGATTGAAAAAGTATCCGAAACAATAGAAAGAGTTAAAGGGACAAAACCGTCTCACAAGCTTGAAGATTACGCTGGAGTCTATGAAAATCAAGGATATGGTACGATACAGATCGAGCAAAATGATAAAGAACTTTTGATGGTGTATCATGCTTTTGCAAGTCCGCTCGAGCACTGGCATTATGATGCCTTTAAACCAACAGAAGGACTGCTTGCCGATTCAGATATCCTTATAGATTTCCATACAAACCTTCAGGGAGATATCTATAGAGTGACTGCTCCGTTTGAAGCATCGGTATCACCAATTATTTTTGAGAAACTCCCGCCGGAAAAAATGTCCGATCCGGCATATCTTGCGCAATTTGCAGGTACATACGAATTGGCTGAGATAAAAGTATCGGTTGATCTCAATAAATCCGGATTTCTCATTATTAAATACCCTGGTCAGCCAGTATATGAGCTCCATCCTTATGCTGATAATAAATTTCAAATTGGTGATCTCGAAAATTACTATGTTAAATTTCAGATTGATAAAAAGAGTGTGACCGGATTGTCATTTATTCAACCTAATGGTGTTGTACACGCAGTAAAGGTCGATGAAAACCAATAACATATCCTGGAATAGACGACTACATTGTATAATTTTTAAATCGACAAAAATATTGCACAAAAAATTATCCGGTCGTCGATTGTGTTAAATGAGCATACTTCAAAGGCGTTTCAATGAAAAAAAATAATACTGAGGAAAAATCTAATTTCGGACATCTCTTCGGCAAAATTTATAAAAATTGGTATGTCGGACTTATAATCGCAGTTATCATTGCACTAGTAGCAACTCTTTTTCACGAAACAGATATTGGCAAACAGCTTGAGTGGAAAACCGTTGATTACCGATTCCGCTCTTTCACGATTCCGGAGCGCGCAGACTCCAATGTCGTGCTCGTTGCCATTGACAATACCAGCCTTGATTACTTCGAGGATTTCGGTGTTTTATGGAAGTGGCCCCGTAATTTCTACGGTATTGCAGTAAATTATTTTGCTTCTGTCGGTGCAAAAGCGATCATCTTTGATATGATGTTCGATGATCCCGATATCGACAGGGCAGAAACTGACGCCAGCGAAACTGATGGCGCATTTGCCCATTTCATAGGACAGGCTGGAAATGTCATTCTTGGCGCTGAATTTACAATGAATAAAACCGACGATACGCCAGACATCACATCCTTTTCAATAAAACCGAAAATCGAAAGCCCTCTTTATTCACAAAATTTCAAAGGTGGCATAATACCGATTGGAGTATTATTGCATGCCACACACGGATTGGGATTTCTCAACATCCGCCCAGATAACGACGGCATCATCCGAAGAGTTCCGCTGATCTATTCGTATAATGGAAATTATTACCCGCAGATCGCCTACAGCGGCTTCATCACCGGGCAGAAACCAAAAGATATTATAGTAAAAAGAGGTGCTTATATCACAAACGGGCTCTCTATTCCCGTTAATAAGAATGACAAATATTTTATAAATTGGTACGGACCGGGCGGCAAAGACGGAGTGTTCAAATATTATCCTTTTGCAGCAGTATTTCAGTCGGCTCTCGCAATGCAAACCGGTGGTGAACCCTCCCTCCCTATCAACACATTCAAAGATAAATATATCATTCTCGGCGCAACTGCATCGGGTCTCTCCGATCTGCGTCCCACACCGTTTATCAATCCTTATCCAGGAATGGAGATATGGGCAACTACCCTGAGTAATTTCCTGAATAACGATTTTATCACAGTCGTTCCCTGGTGGATTAACTCTCTCCACGTCATTCTTGTTGCTTTTATAACCTTCGTTATTTTCATTCGGCTGAAACCTAAGATCGCAAACCCTCTAATGATTCTTGTAATAGCGTATATTTTCGGCATCACAATCTTACTCTGGAAAGCTGACAGAATATTACTCAACCTTTCAATGCCACTCATCGGATTTGTTCTTTCCTACGGTTACAGTGCTACGATCAGCTATATTATGGAAGGGCGCTCCAAGCGTGATATAAAAAAAGTATTCACTCGTTATCTACATCCGGATGTGATTGAAACCCTGCTCGTTGACCCAGATTCCATAAAAATCGGCGGAGACAGCATAAATGCAACGGTTCTGTTTACTGACATTGCCAGCTTCACTACCTTTTCCGAAGGTAAAACTCCAAAACAACTGGTTGAATTTCTCAATGAATATTTTGATAAACTTACCGGTTATATGCTGGAAAACAACGGACTTCTCGACAAATATACGGGCGATGGCATCATGGCTATCTTCGGCGCGCCAATCCCAAGGGATGACCACGCAATAATGGCATGCAGGGCTGCTCTTGAGCACAGAAGATATTGCCAGCAACTGCAGGAAGAAAAACAGGAATTCAATTCAGTGGACAACTTTCATATTCATACGCGAATCGGGTTGAATTCCGGACCGATCGTTGCAGGAAATATTGGTTCTAAAAACAGGATGGACTACACTGCGATCGGTGATAATGTGAATCTTGCAGCACGTCTTGAAGGTGTAAATAAAATATACAAAACACAGATCATGCTGAGCGAATCCACTTATGATCTTGTCAAAGACCAATTCCTCTGCCGAGAACTTGACCGGCTGCGAGTGAAGGGCAAGACAGAACCAACTTCCGTATATGAGCTTCTCGACGAGAATACTGAAGAAGCGGCACAAAAAAATGCGTGGATTGAAGATTATGCGAAGGGGCTTTCCTCTTATAAAAATGCAGAATGGAACAAAGCTATTGACATATTTGAAAGACTTTCACAAAATCCAGTCAATGATAAAGCATCCGGCGTTATGCTGGAACGATGCAAAAAATTTAAGCATGAAATCCCCAAAGACTGGGACGGCATTTTTACCCTGGAGGTAAAATAATGAAAAATAAATATTTTCTTTTTATCATTGTGATCCTGCTCAGTGTTTTTGTGATCATCCTGCACCTCTTTGCACTGGAAAATGTCACAATAAAGCGTGAACAGGCATATCTTAGAAGCGGACCGGGCTCGTATTATCCCCCTATCGCTACACTCCCGGAGGGTTATTCTGTGACGGTTATCCAGGACAATGACAGTTGGCTGAAAGTCAAGGCAGACACACTTGCCGGATATATTTCAGTTAAAGTTACCGAAGGCAAAAAGGAAGCTGATGACATATTTGCTCAGATGGGTTCTCAGAAAGCCATTACGGAAATTTCACAGATTGGCATGACTGCGGGAATAAAAGCAATGAGTGGAAAATTTTCAAAAAAGATCGACGAGAACATTGATTTTATTGATGAATTTCTCAGCTATCATATAAATCCATATACTTTTGAGCAATTCCGAGAAGATACCTATCGCTCTACAAATCTGAAAAAGATACAAAAGAGCGTGAAGCTCCCACGCTTCGATGCTCCGCAATTTTTCACATTCTCAGAAGAAGCAATGGGATTTGCCATCGCAAACAAAATTGCTGAGCTTGGCCTATATCACGACAAAGCGCTTCAGGACTATGTGAATTATGTGGGTCTTCTTGTAGCTCAAGCAAACGATTCATATGATATTCCCTACAAATTTTTCATTTTAGACATCAATGTGCCGAATGCGTATTCCTGCCCGGGCGGGATAGTTTTCATTACAACCGGTATGCTGGAAGCCATTGCAAATGAAGCTGAACTTGCTGCGGTACTCGGTCATGAAATCGCGCATGTGTCCCACTATCATGGCATGCAGGAACTGGAAAAAAGAAAAGTACAGATCATTGCAGAGGATTCATTTGCAGAACTCGATGATCTGTCTGACGAAATGTATGGACATGACGAAAAGTATGATGACATTGAAGCAGAACTCGAGGATATCGCACTTTCTATCTACGAAACCATATATCAGGGTCGGCTCGAGGAATATGAAGAAGAAGCGGACATGCTTGCCTTGCTCTATACTGCACGAGCCGCATACAATCCGCAAGCCCTCGAACATATCCTTATGCGCCTGATTTTGCTTGGAAAAGCTTCAAACAACGAGCATTACACTCAGTCACAAATCGGATGGAGAAAAGATCTTGTTGAGAAAAAGCTGAATTCTTACGATCTGCCAAAAGGACTGCGATACTGGGAAAGCCGCTATCAGCTTTATACCAATAAGCTCAAATCTTCAAAACATTGACATTAAAGCATGTAGATTCTTCTCATATGCATAAATACGGAGGTTGCATGAAAAAGATTTTAGTAGTGATGATATTTGTTTTTGCCTGCCAGTTACTTCTTGCGCTGGAGATGACAGAACTGATCGACTGCCCTACTGCAGGCATACTCCAAAAAGGGGAAGTGAAATTTCCGATCAACATTTTCGATAAGGGGGGTGTTTCGTTCGGTGCCGGTGTGGGTGTGCTTCCCAAACTCATGTTCGGCATTCAGTATGGCGGGGAGTACATTATCGGGGACTCGATCCCGGAATGGGATTCCTACCCGGGTGTATTCGTAAAATATCGTATTTTTGACGAATCTCCAACTCTGCCAGCGATCGCTATTGGATTTGATTCACGTGGTTTCGGCACGTATACGGACTCCCTCAGTAACGGAACGGAAATAAACCGTTTTGCGATAAAGTCCAAGGGCTTCTATGCAGTTGTAAGCAGGAATTTCCATTTCATTGGTAATCTTGGATTGCATGGCGGTATCAATTACAGCACAGAATGGGATGACAATGACAGCAATCTGAACTTCTTTGCCGGACTCGATAAAAGCATCAACCAGCACATCACGCTGCTTGTCGAATACGATTTTGCTTTTAACGATAATGGAAAAGGCAAGGATGAAGAGACGTACAGCTTCGGAGAAGGGAACGGCTATCTGAACGCAGCGCTTCTTTTTAATGTCGCACAAAATATCAGGATACAGATAAACTTCCGCGACTTCCTTGGCAATCAATATAAAAATCCCGACCGGTCAATCTCGATTGGATATTTCGCACAACTTTAACTTGACAAAAACAACTGTACTCAAGCCACTTATTTTGTTGAGCAGCTTTTTATTTCTTTGTGCTCTTGCTCACGCATCAAATCCGCTTTTTTATTACTCTCTTGCAGAAGTTGCAATAGATCAGGGACAGTATGAAACTGCAGATTCTCTTCTTGAGATCGCATATCGGATTGACCCCAGATCAGAAGAAGTGATCGTCGAACGTCTAAATGTGCTGTACTATCTGCAAGATGACGCACGGCTTATCTCATTTGCAGAAGACGTCCTCTCAAAGGGTATCGTCATTCAGGAAGTATATATTATGCTTGCACACAGTTATCTTGCCACTGGTGATGCAAAAAGGGCAAAGGAAATCCTCACTGAAGGGCTGCAGCAATCTGATGAGCCCGGTCCGTTATATTTCGAATTCTATAGAATCGCCCTGAAAGAAGAAAACGGAACAGAAGCCATGCAATATCTCCATCGTGTTGAAGCAGAAACCAATGATCCGGATCTTCTGTTTCAGATTGCAATGGAATATGCCCGTCTGCAGGATAACGTGATGCTCGAAATGACCTTACGCAGGGTCCTCGCGCTTGATCCGAAATTTTCTCAGGCGCTTATCTGGCTCGGTGATTTTTATTACAATAACAAGGAATTCTATAAAGCAATAAAGGAACTGGAACATCTTCTTGGAAATTCTCAGGACGCTACAATGATTTCTATGCGGCAGCTTCTACTCTCATACTATTTCACCCAGCAATTCGAACAAGTACTGGAAATGTCTGACTATTTTCCTCTTGAGTCGATGGATTCCGTACAAAAGAGGATGTTCTTTTTTGCTGCATATAAAGCACAGAAATTTCCGGAAGCAATCGAATATGGTGAAATTTTGCTTGCGGAAAAAGAAAATATGGAACCGGATCGGTTGCAGGAGTTGTATGAAATGATGGCAGTTTCAGAAATACAACTTCATAATTATAAACAGGCGAACGAATATTTCCTTGCTATCAACGATGAACGATTTCTCCTCCCACACTTGAACATTATTCCATTCATTGTGGGCGAAACAGGTGATGTTTCCCTCTTTCATTCACTTCTCGATTATGCGGATTCAACCCATGCAGACACACTTTCCTGCACACTAAAAGCGCTGTTGGCATACAATTATGCAAAAGTGGATTCTCTTGAGCTGAGCAAAAAATATATTTCTGAGGTCGACCTGAAGCTCTGCATGGACAACTATCCGATCGTGCTGTTATCATACGCAAAGCTGAAAACAGGAATTTCTGACGATTCAGTTTACGCGTTTCTCGAGATGCGCCCAAACAAGGAAATGACCAGCGCACAATGGCTTGGACAATACTATGCAGATATTGAAGATATAGAAAAGGCGGAGAATTATTTTTCGCAAGCTCTTGAGCAGGACAGCACAAATCTTGATCTCTACCTCAATGTGGCTCAGTTCTATAATGAACACAAACTCTTTGAGCAGGAGATCGCAACGCTGGAACAGGGCGTACAATTTTTCCCTGAAAACGCAGACCTTCTGAACTGGCTTGGCTACTCATTAACCGAACATAATATTCATCTCGAAGAAGCACAGATAATGCTCGAAAAAGCAGTTGAACTCGCACCTGACAATATCTATATCTGGGACAGTCTCGGGTGGGTGTATTATAAACTCGGTTTATATCAAAAGGCGTTGAATGCAATGCGGCTCCTGATCGATGCTGATGTGGATGACTCCGTCATCTGCTATCATCTTGGAGTGATCTATTGGAAAAACGGGATGATAGATAAGGCAAAAGAGCTTCTCCAACGCTCCATTGATGAGAATAATAACGAAGAAGCTGTTGGTAAAGCCCGTGATGCATTGGAGCAATTAAAATAAGCTCTGTATAAAGAAATGTACTAAATTCTTTTGGACAAAAAATTTAATTCACTTAAATAATTACATGTATTTATTAATAAGGAGTTTTAATGGCACAGAAAAAAGCAGATAAGATCGAACGCTTTAAATTTAAGAAGATCAATATATTGCTTTTTATCGCAGCGATCGTCGCGATAATTATTGGATTCATCATTGTGAATTCAACAACAACCTTTGGAACGATACTCCTCGTACTTGGCTATGCGGTTCTCATTCCACTTTCCCTGCTTGTCAGACCAAAAAAGAAGGATACCGAAGCTCAATAATATATGCGCAAGAGGACTGTTTTTTATCTTTTCCTCATCTTCACCCTTGTTCCCCTTATCGAGCTTTCTCTGCTCATTAAGATCGGGTCCCTAATCGGATTCTGGCGTACAGTTGCTATAATCTTGATCACAGGATTGGGTGGGGCGTATCTTGCACGTGCGCAGGGCTTCAGCACTATTGATTCAATAAAGCGGGATATTGCAGAGGGCAGGTTTCCTGCAGAACGCCTACTGGATGGTGCAATAATCTTATTTGGTGCTGCCCTCCTTATTACACCCGGACTTATTACTGACTTTATAGGATTGTCATGTATGTTTCCGGCTTCACGGCAATTATTTAAAACTCCGCTTAAAAAATATCTGAAAAATAAATTTTTCGGAAAAGATTATAGTATTAATCAGTAATTTTCTAACACGTAAATATTTACTCTCACAGAATTCCTTGAATTTGATATTTGAGCTTTGACATTTCATTTGTCATTAGAAATTTGAAATTTGAAATTAGTTGAATCCCTCATCCTAACCTTCTCTTAATCGAAGAGAAGGAAAATAAGGAATTCCGCACCTACGGCGCTAAGTCCCTTAGTGCTTTTTGGTTCCGAGAGCTCACGCTCTCTATTACAAACATGTCGTTCATAACGGAACTTTGTCTTTTAACACCAGAGGTGTTTCATGTGTGTAACCGGATGTGTAAGCGTCCATACAGAAAATTAAAAAGATATAGAGCGCAATAGGTGCGTCATATCAATTCATAAACGGTTAATAAATGGATTGTGTTTAGTAAGGATAGGCAATCTGTTGTTTATTTCCCATCATAGAAGCTTGATCTAATTTTATATTTGTCATTTTATTTGAAATTTGAAATTAGAAATTTGAAATTTTCTCATTGCTCAATAGCTCTTTCAATAATTCCACCACCAATTACGAACTCGCCATCATAAAACACAACTGACTGCCCGGGCGTAATGCTCATCTGCGGTTCGTCAAATATGACTCTAATCCCATCTGGGTCAGGAAATATAGTGCACGCCTTTTCTATTGTATTGAAACGCACTTTTGCCTTTGGCCTAATAGTTTCCTTTAATTCCTCAAACCTGATCCAATTGTATTCGTGTGCGATCAATCCTTTACGATATAATTTTTCTTTGGGACCAACTACGATCTTATTTTCCTGTGCCCTGATCTCGAGCACATAAAGTGGATTTGGTGCGGAAATTCCTAAGCCGTTCCGCTGTCCGATGGTGTAGAAAGGAAATCCCTTATGCATCCCAAGCACATCCCCGTTTTCGTCGATAATATTTCCGGGTTTGATCTTTTTCGGAAATCTGTTTTTGAGAAATGCTTTGTAATCATCATTCGGGATGAAGCAGATCTCCTGACTTTCCGGTTTGTCCTCAACTTTCAGATCATACTGAGCAATTTTTTTTCTGATCCTCTCTTTAGATTCCTCTGCAAGCGGAAAGAGGGTGTGTGCCAGCTGGTATTGATTCAATCTCCACAAAAAATATGACTGATCTTTCGTTACATCCCTGCCGCTTTTGAGCAGGTAGCGCTTTGTTTCTTCATCAAATTCGATGGATGCATAATGCCCGGTGGCTATGTTCGTTGCGTCACGTGCAAGTGCTTCTTCCAGCAGCAGTCCGAACTTTATCTCTTTATTGCACAACACGCATGGATTGGGTGTTCGTCCATCCAAATATTCATTACAGAAATTTTCTATTATTGTGGATTCAAAGAAGTCCTCTGCCCGGACGAGTACATGCGGGATTCCAATCTTTTCACAGATTTCTTTCACTTCCTGAAACTGATCGGTGTTATCCAACCCATCTGCAGGATGCTGCCGGCAGAACATCTGCAGAGAAATACCGAAGATGTCGTAGCCCTGCTCTTTTAGCTTGATCGCTGCGTAGGTGCTGTCCATTCCGCCGCTCATTGCTACTGCGATTTTCTTCATGTTTCACAGGTAATAATGCGTCGTTTTTACGTCAAGTTTGAGGAAAGTAAAGCTGTGCTTCTCGGTTTCCCGACGGGATAAATCCATTACTGTCATTTCAGACTTGCTTCGTCCCGATGCATCGGGATGAAGCGAGGGATGAAATACTGTTATTTATTATTTGATAAAAACGCCTCTACCCGATAATTTTCAACAATTGACTTAAATCAGTAAAGAATCTGGATTCCCGATGGGGCTCGAGAATGACAGACTTTTTTTGATTATTGTAACTATAGGTCTAAGTAATTCCCCCATTTCATTAACTAAATTTGACAATTTTTCAAGCCCCCCAACTTTTGCTAAACATGAATTTATTCGATCCTCAAATCCCTGATCAACCTAAGAAACGCACGCAGCTTGCGGACGAGAACATCTTTACCGTGTCCGAGATTACCTCTCATATCAAAAACATTCTCGAAACCGCAATCACACCGTTGTGGATCAAGGGAGAAATCTCGAACTACAAAAAACACTCGTCTGGACACATGTACTTCACACTGAAAGATGAGGGCAGCAGTCTTCCCTGTGTCTTCTTCCGACAATTCAACCACTACCTCCGCTTTGAGCCGGAAAATGGCATGGAGGTTATGTGTTACGGACAGATCAAGGTTTATGAACGGAGCGGACAGTATCAGCTATACGTGAACCAGATGCGTCCTATCGGCATAGGCGAGCTCGAGATCGCATTCCGAAACTTGAAGGAAAAACTCGAAGAAGAGGGGCTGTTCGATGAATTTCATAAAAAGATGATTCCCGAATATCCTTCACGGATCGGCATTGTTACCTCTCCGACAGGTGCAGCGATCCAGGACATGAAGAATGTACTTTCCCGAAGATTCCCTGTGGCCATACTGCTCTATCCTGCACGTGTACAAGGAGAAGGTGCAGCAAAGGAAATTGCTGAAGGAATTAGAGAATTCAATAAACGTAATAACGCTGATGTGATAGTTATCGGGCGTGGCGGCGGCTCAATCGAAGATCTTTGGCCCTTTAATGAAGAGATCGTTGCACGTGAGATATTCGCATCAAAAATTCCCATTATTTCTGCGGTCGGGCACGAAACCGATTTCACGATTGCGGATTTTGTCGCAGACCTGCGTGCTCCCACTCCTTCGGCTGCTGCAGAACTTGTCGTCCCGGAAAGAACTGCGCTCATGAGTATTTTGGAATCGTATTCAGACCGGATGCAGAATCTTCTCAATAATAGGGTTCGTGAGCAATCAACTCAGTGCAGAGAGCTCATCTATAGACTTGAGCGACGCCATCCTGAAAATATCTTAATGAACTATTCCCAACAACTCGACGACCTACAGATCCGCTTGCGAGATTCCTTGAACTATCTTGTAGATATCCGCTTCGACCTCGAGGAAATGAAGATAAAATTTTTACAATCATTAAAAAATACATGCATCGATAAAAACAGCAAGAGCATTAACGATTTCAACTCACAAATGCGCTATTTAATGAGTGAAAATTATACGAAAGCACACGACAAATTTATAAATCTCAGCGCAAGGCTTGAGGAACTCAATCCGCTAAAAATATTAAAAAGCGGCTATACATTGACGAAAAAAGGCGAGCGTATCCTGAATACCATCAAAAATGTGGCTGTTGATGATCGGCTTGAAATCCATTTCTATGACGGCACATGTAAAAGTTCGGTCACAGAGGTTCAAGAAAAATCGGAAAATGAAGTACAGTAAATTTTTCATATTTTTGATTGTAATAATCGTTTCAGGAACTGCGCTCCTGCAATCAGATACCAGAAGTCTGTGGGCTACTGCATGGGATATCAACACTCCGCAGAAAATCGTGAAAGTGGTAAAGACTGCTACTGAGTATGGTTTTGATGCCATTTTTGCAGAAATACGATACCGCGGAGATGCCCTGTATAAGCCAAACCGATATGACAGAACCTTTCCGAATCCTGAACCAATCTCATACTTCATCACGACTGACGGATTTGACCCGCTCGCTTTTCTCCTTCAAACAGCTCAAAACTTCAATATAAAAGTGTATGCCTGGATGACGACCTTTGTGGTCACACCACTCTACACATATAAATTACCAAAGGATCATGTATATTTTACACACCCCGAATGGATATGCAGAACCAGCGGTGACGAACCGATGGTAAGCCATAATGGTGGTGAGGGAATTTACATTGATCCGGGAATTCCTGAAGTGCAGCGCTATACGCAGGACGTCATTCTCGATGTCGTTGCCAATTATGAAATTGACGGTATTATTCTTGATTACATTCGCTATCCGGGAGATGAATATTCATACAATTCTCTGGCTCTTGAGCACT
Source organism: Candidatus Cloacimonadota bacterium (assembly GCA_021160355.1). Classification (GTDB taxonomy): domain Bacteria; phylum Cloacimonadota; class Cloacimonadia; order JGIOTU-2; family JGIOTU-2; genus Celaenobacter. The sequence goes on along the minus strand of JAGHCS010000100.1, from coordinate 4,380 downwards.
TCATTGAAGATGTGACAGAAAAAAACTATTCAAATAACTATACAGAGTGGAAGCAGAGGGCGATTTCTGATTTTATTTGTGAGACGGGTGCAAAAATAAAATTCCTCAAACCCGAGGTGGATTTCGCTGTTACTGCAAAGCCCGACAACCATGAAGCAAAATACCGTTATTATCAGGACTGGGAAGAATGGCTTCAGTTCAAAGACCTCGATCATATTCATCTCATGATGTATACAAAATCTGATGCTTCATTTAAAGAAATGCTGGGAAAAAATCTTGAGAAAATTAACTCACCAAAAATTGTAATTTCTCTACGCGCCTGGGATGAGCAAAAACGTTACACATCGGAAGAAATCCAATCAAAAATACGCCTTGCAAAAGGAGCTGGTTTTGACAACATTTCAATCTTTCACTTTGGCGGACTGGTGGCGAACGGTTATCAGCTTGCAGACACACTCACGGTAAAATAAGTATGAGAATTGATATATTAATGGACAAACTCTGCATAGTCAAGCACCGATCCATCGCAAAAAAGGCATGTGATAAGGGGCTTGTGTTTCTCAATGGCTCAGAAGCGAGACCTTCCAAAAAAGTTCACGTGGGCGATATAATAAAAGTCACTCTTTATGGTTTTATTCTAGAATGTGAGATCACCGAGATTCCCAAAGGTAATATTGGAAAATCTGAAATGCAGAATTACTATAAGCTTCTTGTGAAAAATCAAACTACGTGACAAGCACCGACTAAGCTGACCCCAAAAAGTTTGACATAAATACCTTTATGAACATATTTTATATAAAATGTAGGAGGCCTACAATGAAAAAGAGAATTTTTTTATTGAGTGTTTTTCTTATTCTCTTTGCAGTTACTCTTTATGCGGTGCCGATATCATTCCACCAGGCAGAGCAAACAGCAAAATTGAAATTGCAAGTAGAAGATAAAAATGACTTTTCGATTAAGGATTTTTACGAACTAAAAGCAAACGACGGTTCGATTCTTGCTTATGTGTACCATCTCGATCCACAGGGCTTTATTATAGTAACCACAGATACAGACATCGTTCCCATCCTTGGATATTCTTTTCTCAATAATTTTGAGGAAGTAGAAGAAGGCGAATGGACGATCGGACATCATTATGTACAGCTCGATCTCACACTTCGTAATGAAGCAATTCCCTTTACATCATATGATGTAATTGCTCAAAACAACCTGCTTTGGAAAAAGTATGAGAATAATGACGCTGATTACTTTATCTCCCAGACCAAAGGAAGGGATATTTATCCTCCGGCTGGAACGACAACGACCGGTGGCTGGATAGAGCAGACGTTTGATCAGGGTTATCCATGGAACATGTACTGTCCACTAGACCCTGAGCATGGCGGGAGGTGTGTTACCGGATGTGTAGCGACAGCAATGGCTATGATCGTTGACTACCACAGATATATCAATGATCTTTCTTTTGATGACTCAGATGATTATGTTTCTAATTATACTTCTCCATATATCTACATCGATAATGACCATACCACACTTGACTTTCCATCTTGGCCCGAGCTGAATCTTCTGCTGGACATACTTCGCACTTATTATGTAACCAATACACCTCTTAATAATGAAATGAAGGCGGTTCTCTCGGTAGCATGCGGTTTTGCTGTTCATATGAAATATTCTGTAAACGCTTCGGGTGCTTATTGCTCTGATGTTGCGAGCGCCCTTCTAAACAAATTTGGCTTTGATACTGCAACTCATTATTATTCCTCGCATCCGAATTTCTACTCACAGATGCAGACCGATATGATGAATGCAAGACCCTGTGAAATAGGAATTACCGGCGCTGGTGGCCACGCTATCAATGTGGACGGATATAACACTGCTGAAGATACCTACCATTTGAATTATGGATGGGGAGGATCCTATAATGGTTGGTATACTCTTCCAAGCGGTATGCCTGCAGGTTTCACAACTGTAGACAATGCAGTAATGAATATTCAGGGCGGCATTTACCCGTTTCTTGAGTATGATGAAATGTTCGTTTCCGAACTTTCCGGTGATGGGGACGGACAGGTCAACCCTGGCGAGACTGCCCAAATACGTGTTCGGCTTACCAACAGGCAGAGTTTTTCTACCGCAACAGGAGTTGTGGCAACTCTCGAATGCACCGACCCCCGTGCAACAGTGACCGATCCTACGGGCACTTATAACGATATTCCGGCAGGATCATCACAGCTCAATCTTCTCGATCCATTTACAGTTGAATTCGATGAGGGCATAGGCGTATGCACGATTCCTTTCAATCTCCATGTAACCAGTAATACAGATTATTATGCAGACATCGACCTTGAAATTGAGGTGACACTCAACCTTGCTGGCTGGCCCGTTTTGATTACAAATGGTGTTCCCGGTTCTCCTGCAATCGCAGACCTGGACCTTTCAGATAATGATCTCGAACTTGCTTGTGGAGATAAAAATGGTGAAGTACACCTTTATAATATGAATGGGACAGAGATCAGTGGATTCCCTTATAACACGACCAATCAAATTTACGGCTCGGTCGCGCTGGCAAATCTTGATGCTGATGATGAACTTGAGATCGTTGCTGCATCACGTGCAAATAAAGTAGTTGCTCTCAATCCTGATGGAACTGTTCTTTTCGAATATCCTACAGATAACAATATGCTTTGCACCCCTGTTGTAACAGATCTTACTGATGACGGTATTAAAGAGATAATTGTTCAAACGATTACAAGAAATCTCTACGTTATTGATCAAACAGGTACAATATATCCGAACTTCCCAATAACACTTCCCAACTTCATGTACAGTACAGTAGGTGTTGCGGTTCAGGACCTCGATGGTGACGGTTCAAAAGAAATTCTTGCACCCTGCAATGACGGCGTGCTCTATTGCATAGACGCTTCCGGTTCAACAGTATGGTCAACAACTCTTTCTGCCGCTCCTCATTCCTCTGCAACCGTTGTGAAATTCAATGATGATTATTATATAGTCGTAGGTACTGCTGATGGCACTCTTACTATCTTGGATGCTGATGGTACTATTATCCATGAATATCCTCTTGCCGGTGACATTCGCACCTCTCCCGTTGTGATAAATCCGACTAACTCCAATGTGATAGATAACCTTCTTATTATTGTGGGAACGCTCAGCAATAAACTGTATGTAATAGACTGGAATGGCAATAATTATGGGGGCTTCCCATACGATGTACCATCCGGTATAGAATCTACTCCCGCAATTGCGGATCTCGACGGTAACGGTATTTATGATATTGTGTTCGGTTGTAATAATAAATATCTCTACAGCATTGACTTGACAAGCACTGCAACCCCGGAATTCCCAATCTATGTTGATTACAATATTAAATCTTCACCGCAAATCGCAGACGTTGATAACGACGGAGATTATGACATTGCAGTCGGCACCAATGCCGGAATGTGGATAATTGACTATAAGACACCTTTCGGTGACGGCAAATTGCTGAGCGGAATTTATCGCTACGATCTTGCTCGAACCGGTTTTACTGATTGCTCGCAGACAACTGGGGTTGGAAGTGATCCGCAGTTAAATAAATACTTTATAACCCAGAATTTCCCGAATCCCGTTGCAAACCAAACCAGTATTTCATTTGGATTGCCAAATACACAGATACAGAACCCTCAGCTCAAAGTATATAACCTTCTTGGACAGCTTGTTGCATCATATAATATCGACAATCCAAAAGTCGGCGAAAACACTTTCACGTGGAAAGGTAAGGACAGTAACGGAAAAGAAATTCCAAATGGTGTATATTTCTACAAACTGGAAACTGATTCCTATCAATCAGAGATCAAGAAGCTGATCTTACTAAAATAAAAAAAAGATTTCATAGGACAGGTTTTGATGAAATGAATCGCCGTAATGTAAGACCCGGCTCAGCTTGCAAAGATGAGTCGGGTTGAAAGATTGAATTTCCATCCCAAGTCCAACTTGTGAACAAGAAGAAAAAAGCAGTTGTACGATTAAAAGATAACGCAACAATTATTTTGGCATTTACGTTTTGAAATTTTATTTGTAATTTGAAATTAGGATTTTGAAATTGACTTATCTTTTATTTATATGAATGTCTGAAAACTGCGTGCTCTGAAATATACTGACTTTTTTTCGTTTCATCAGCTCGAGTATCGCGAGAAAGAAAGCAATAAGTTCTATTCTACTGCTGTTTTTTATGAGGTCTGAAAAAAGAATTTTCTTATGTGTGCGAAGGAGTTTTTTGAGTTCTTTTATTTTATTTTCAACTTTAAACTCATCAAGAGAAATATCTTCAGTTATCTCCTGTGGTTTTTGAACGATGTATTTTTGCAGCACTTTAATGAGATCGTAAAG
>JAGHCS010000031.1 GCA_021160355.1 Candidatus Cloacimonadota bacterium | reverse complement strand
GATACTAATTACTTCATGTATATCATCTTGCTTGTCACATTGTATGTTCCATTCTGAACTTTGTAGAAGTACACTCCGGAACTAACTTCATTGCCAAGCAAGTCGGTTCCATCCCAGGTATAAGAATTCTGCATTGGTTCGAGTTGAGTTTCTGTAACAAGCTGTCCGATCAGGTTATATACCTTAATTGTAGTATTTTCATTACATCCGACAGGTTTTGAAAATTTGATCATTGTAGTATTCGAGAATGGATTAGGAAAATTTTGAGTAATGATTGTATTTGATATATTCGGCTCATCATCTACAGAAACAACAGAATTCAGTCCGCCTGAGTAACATGAAACAGTACCATTACGACCACCTACAACCATTTCCATACTGCCGTCTCCAACGATATCAGGTATTGCATTGATCGCATCGATCGCTTGCCCGAAATTGAATGAATCCAGCGTGTTACCATCCACACCATTCAGAAAATAGCAGTAGTTATTTGAATAAAGCGTACCGATTATTACGTCATTGATGCCATCACCGCTTATATCATCGATTCGAGCAATATTCCATGCTTTATCGTATAAAGAAACATTCCAGATTGAACTTGCGCTATAGCCATTGAGCATTCTGGCGTTTGTGGTGCTGTTCTCAATCATTGCATCTTTATAATTATCACCATTGACGTCATCCATAATCTCGATATCAAGAAGAAGACAAGAGCCCATACTTCCAGTATGAATCACGCTGCCGTTTGTAGGATCCATATAATAGTATGCCCCGTAGAAGTCCCCAACAATTATATCTTTAACGCCATCATCATTAATATCATCAAGTTGACCAAGTGCCCACACCGATGAACCGGAAACACCATAGCTCCACAATTGAGTACCGTTTGCTCCATTTATACCATACACATAACCGTAAAGCTCACTCTGATCTGAAGCACCGCCAATTGCATCTGGTATGTTGTCACCATTTACATCATCTACACCGATTACCGAAAACTTTGGTCCTGGAGTATAAAATTCCCAAATTGATACCCCATTAGTACCATTGAGACAATACACTCTTTGTGGTCCAATATCATCAGCATCATCGCCTGTTGCAGCCAACACATCAGGAGTACCATCTCCGTTAAAATCAAAATCGGAATCCACCTGATAAACCCAGCCGCCGCCCCCGTATTCGTGAGTATCGTGGGTCCAAATGATCGTACCTGTTTTACCCGAGATCGCATGGATAGAGCGGTCTCCCCATGGGGTACCAACAACGATATCAAGATAGCCGTCACCATCCAAATCTTTAGTAATATTTAACTCCTTCTGGTAGCTTAAAGAACCACTGTAAATCTCGAGTGCCCACAGCACATCTGCAAGACCTGATGAGTTCCCATTGAGACAGCGTATGTAATAATCTTCCGAGCAAACAACAACATCATCGACCCCGTCTCCATTAATATCCGGCAACGCTGCAATAGCTTTTATGCTATTATCATAACTGCCTGTAACGTAATAATACCAGAGCTGATCTCCGATTGGATAATCAATATTATTTCCTTCGCCCGTAACAGATACTTGTGAAGTGGGTTGAGCAGGATCATTGCTAATGATAGACACAGTTTCGGAGTAATATATTCCTGCTGCTGGTGTGAACCACACACCGATTTCGGTAGTTTCAAGAGGATAGAGATTAATAGGATAAGTGACTGATTCATCAATAAAGAAATGGGTTGGATTACTTGTATAAACATCGCTTATAGAAAGCAATGCATCTCCAATATTTTCCACTTCGATATACCAGCGGCTTAGTGAATTAGCACGCACTGTGCCATAATTATGTGCCGTATTCATAACGTGAATACTTGGGCCGTCATTAACAGCATCTCCGGTCATTGTAATATCCACTTCAGATGAGAGCGGGTCATTTGAAAAGACTGTCGCAATACAATTTAATGAGCCAGCTTCAGCAGGCACATACGTAAATGGAATTACTAAGTTGCTGCCTGGAATGAGTGTTTGTGGAAGATCAAGTGTGTAATGGACATCTGATGCATTCAAACCTGCAATGGTGATGTCTGTTATTTCCAGATCCCCAGTACCTATACTGTATACATAGCAGTTCCATGAAGCAGAATCTCCTACTGTGACAGTACCAAAGGGATAATTTGTATTTGGAATATTTATAACTGGAGTTCCCGCTCCACCAAGTTCAACTTTATAAAGCCAATCCTGACCTGTTCCAGATCCATTATCACAATACCAGAGATATTGTCCATCATATACAACTCCCGCAGGATCAGAATGTTCGGAAGCATGTGTCTCCAGTACATTTCCAGTATTTGGATCAATTGCATAGAGTGCATCTCCCCAGTAATCTGCCATCCAGAGATTGCCGTGCTCCATGCAGAGGTCCCATGGCTGATTATCTGGTGCTGCGAACTGTGTGAGGATAGTGCCGGACTCTGTAATTTTATAGATCCATCCATCTGGATCATAATAGGTTGAGCACCAGTAGTTTCCACTATCATAAGCGATTCCGGACATATAGTGATCTGGAAGATTGAACTGGCTGATATATGTCCCTGATGTCGTATATTTCAGAGCAATTGCAGGATCACTTATACCAACTCCATGATCGACTATTACAAGATTGGTTCCATCATATGTCATGCCGTAGGCATCACCTTGGGAACCTGTAAATTGTAGATGATAGGAACCATTCGAAGGGTCGATTTGGTATACATCTCCTCCGGCAGAACCGTATATACCGCTATAAAGATATGTTCCGTCCCAGGCAAGCCCGGAAGAACCTTCAGGAATAGGATACGTAGCAAGAATTGTCCATTCCCTTTCCGCAAAAAGAGTGAGCGGAATTAAAAGAAAAATCATGAAAATAAAAAATAATCTTTTCATTTTTTTTGAGCTCCTTTCGTTTTTTTTCAAAAATTTTTCTAAAGAGAATATCTTGTCAAATTTTACATTACTTTCCAAATTGTTTGAAAAAAAGCACCCATGCCGAAACATGGATGCTT
>JAGHCS010000122.1 GCA_021160355.1 Candidatus Cloacimonadota bacterium | reverse complement strand
GTAAAGGGGCAATTTCAATTAAGTGAAATATTTTCCGACATGTCTCAAGTACCTCTTCAATAAGAGCTTGTGATAAGTGCAAAAAGAATATTCATTTGAGAAAATATGCTTCATCGGACATGCATTAAGTAGATATTTAATAACATAAATTTTCTGATTTCATCAAAAAACATTGCCAAGATTTGGTTGTATGAAATTTTTGCTTCATATCTCACATGGAACGCAAAAAACACATAAACATCGGCAGGATAGGATAAGCTAGCGTATGGATTACGAAGCACAACGTATCAGCATGGTAGAGCACCAGATAAAGGCGCGCGGTATTACGGATGAGCGTCTTCTGGATGCCTTTAGAAAAGTGGAGCGGCATTTGTTCATTCCTGGTAATTCAGATCATTTTGCGTATAGCGACGGACCAATGTGCATTGGTGAAGGACAGACCATTTCCCAACCTTACATTGTAGCCCTCATGCTAGATTTGCTGATGCTGAAACCTAATGATATTGTCATGGAAATAGGTACAGGCTCAGGCTATCAAACAGCGCTTCTTGCTGAATTAGCACAACAGGTTTATTCCATTGAGAGGATTTCTTCTCTTGCTGAGAAAGCAGAAGCATTACTAAAAAAACTCTGGTATACAAATATCAGGATTCAGCAGGGAGATGGCACTTTGGGCTGGATCTCCGAAATAGAAGACGAGAAAAATATCCTGTTCGATGCGATTGTTGTTTCTGCTGCAGCGCCTTCTGTTCCGGAAGGTCTTCTTACTCAACTGAAAGAAGGAGGACGCCTAGTGCTGCCTTGCGGAAGCAAGTTTGTACAGGACTTGATCTGTGTAAAAAAAGAAAATGGAAAGATAAAGAAAGAGAATTTCGGCGGATGTCAGTTCGTGCCACTTATTGGAGAGCAGGGATGGTAAAATTAAAATTCCTTACATTTTTTCTGATATTTTTACTGACGATTCCTGCATTTCTTGTGAGCGATGAGCCACCTGACGAACCTCGAAAACAGGCAAAATTTTCACGTTTTTTCAAAGAAAAGAATATTTCCGATGAAGTAGTCGTTATGTCCATGGCAATGCTGCCGATCTTCGAGCTGCGTGGTGCAATTCCCTGGGCTATTCATCATTACAAAATGCCGTGGTGGAAGGCATATATACTTGGAGTGATCGGAAACTTTATACCCATTCCAATAATTTTACTCATCCTGAAATTCGGGCTCGATCTTCTTCAAAAAGTTCCTTTTTTCAGAAGATTCTTTGAATGGCTCTTTGCCAGAACGAGGAAAAAAGGAGAGGTTGTAAAAAAATATGAATCCCTCGGTCTCATACTTTTTGTCATGATCCCATTACCCATAACCGGTGCCTGGACAGGAAGTGTGGCTGCATATATTTTCGGCATAAAGTTCTTGCCTGCAATCATTTGCATACTTATCGGAATTTGCTTTGCAGGCATTATTGTGACCACTTTGAGTATGTTTGGAATATGGGGAGCCATCATAGCAATTATAGCTTTATTGACATTATTTATCCTATGGCTCATAAAATTCATCAAAGCAATAAAAGCCGCCAGAAATAAAGAAAAGGGGGCATCTGAATGAAGTTAAAAGATTTCTTTACACCGAAAACTGAAAAGGTAGATGAGGAAAAAGATTTGATCCGGTTCCTCTCTGAAGTTGAACTTTTTGAGAATCTTACACGGAATGAACGTAAAAATCTTTCCCAGCATCTTTATGAACGCACCTATAAAGCAGACGAGATCGTGTTCAAAAAAGGATATCCAAATGTGGTCATGTATGTTGTGAAAGAGGGAGAGCTTCAGACTTTTCTCGACTCAACAGAAGGCGAAAACCTCAAGACAATAAAAACTGCTGATTTTTTTGGAGAAGTTGGACTTTTTCTTGAAGAAGAGCGAACTGCAACAATTGTGGCATCAAAGGATTCTATACTTCTGGGTATTTCAAAAAGAGATATGAATAGATTTATTGATGAATTGCCCCGCGCAGGTAGTAAAATCTTGAGGAAATTAGCGACCGTGCTTTGCTCTCATCTTATTAATACAAATAAAGCACTTGCAAGCAAACGGGATGAGCTTAAAAACCTGAAAAAACAGCTTGAGGAAAGCGAGTGCCAGATCCAGGAATTGAAAAGTTCACAGGACGTTGAGAACGAAAAGAGCTGATCATGGATAGAATAAAAGTAATCCGCATCGTGATAGGTGTCATGACCCTTGGGATTGCAGTTCTTGGTATTCTGTTTTATAAATCAATTCTCTCTTACCTGGTAATTTCCGGTTTGCTTGCCTATCTTATATCACCTTTGATAAATTATGCTCAAAAGTTCCATATCCCCCGAGCGGTCACTATCCTGGTCGTGTACCTTATTATAATTAGTCTTATCATTATATTAATAAACGTGATCATTCCCCAGGTAAAAACACAGGCAGAGGAAGCTTCAAAATTCTTCAAACAGATCGTCAAGGATCCCGGAGCATTCAGCTTGAAATCAATAGGATTGGACGGTGTCACAAAATTTATAGATCGATTGCAGACGCGTTTTACCTTCATTAATGTCGATGAATACACTCAAATGCTTGGAGAAAAATTCGTGGGAGTGATCAATGCTATTCCACAAATACTTATTAATTCTCTTAGCGGGATAATAAACTTCCTGGCATTTCTTGTCGTTATCCCCTTTGTCTGCTTCTTCCTCTTGAAAGATGAACGGCAGCTCATGAAAACTTTTTTCAGCTGGATACCAAACCGATATTTTGAATTTTCAATTTACTTATTTGAGAAGATCGAGGACAGTTTCGGACGATACCTCCGCTCCATTTTGCTGGAAACAATAATTGTGACAATTCTTTCGTATATCGGACTCCTGATCCTTGGAATTCCATATGCGCTTACCCTTAGTATTATTATTGGTCTGACAAATCCGATCAAGTTTTTCGGACCTTTTATTGGATTTGTACCGGTAATTTTGGTCATACTATTCAGTCCAGTACCGAATGTAATGGTCATCTATGCTATCCTCATGTCGATCATTGTTCAGCAGATCGACAGTAATATCCTGTTCCCTTCCCTGGTTGGCAAAGGGCTTGGCATGCATCCACTCTGGGTTTTGTTGACTGTTATCGCAGGCGGTTATGCATTCGGAGTGCTCGGACTCCTGCTTGCAGTACCGGTCGTGTTTCTTATCAAAACAGTCGTACAGGTTTCTGCAACAAGTTTGAAACAATTTGAAATTATTTAACTCAATTATACAGTAATAAGTAAACAGAAAGGAGTTCTATGGCTCGCTGGCAGACATTAGAAGGTTCGATATTACATACAACGCAGGAAGGTTCTCAGGAGCATTTTCTGAAGGATTTTTTTGAAAACAAAGCCTTTATTCCAAAGACAAAAAGAGAAAAACAAGAATACGAGGATTTTTCCTTTGTGAGCAGTGCAATGGCGCTTCTCATCTACGTGGCACAATCCGATGGTGTCATAGATGTTGAGGAAAAAGATATGATCATGGAGGAATTAAAATTTCAACTCGATCAGCGTCATTTTGAGTATGAAACTCTTGCAGAAGAAATCGGTCCGGATGAGATGAAAATACTCAACCATCTTTTTGATCGTTTCATAACTGAAATTACCGAAAAATCATGCGATCTCGATGAAATTATTAGAATCATCAATATGATCTATAAGAAGAATCCTTACAAAAGGATGTTCCTTGTCCGATTGTGCTATTTCGTAGCATATGCTGATAAAAAATTCTCAAAAGAGGAGTTTGATACCATTGAAAAGGTTGCAAAGAAACTCAATGTAATTGCAGCGGATTCAAACAGGATAGAGCAGGAAGTACGAAAAGAACTGAAAATATAAATATCTAAAATTTACTGTAGATACTAAAAAAAGGAAAAAATGTTTTTTCCGAGTATTGTTCATTTGTTAAAATTGAATTAATCTAAATC
>JAGHCS010000220.1 GCA_021160355.1 Candidatus Cloacimonadota bacterium | reverse complement strand
TACCCATTCAGCTAGGCAACGTTACGCCGTAACAGGCAAAAGGTATCCCAGTCGAATAAAAAACATATTTATCGGGGTAGGCAAAAAGCACGAAAATGGTGTTTACGAAAAATATTCTATAAAGCTTCATTTTAATTTTTTCGCATCTTTCGCATGCCAAAGCGGAGTTAAACGAAGACCGGTATATTTCGCGGTTTATGATATAACATTCCTTTTTTATAATTATCAATTTATGTTCGAAATCTCTTTTTATTTGGAATTTGTTATTTGAAATTTTATTAGCAATTAGATATTTGTAATTAGATATTCAAGATACATAGGCTAGAATTACTTAGAAAATCCTATAATCTTTTATAATACTCAAATGCAAAACTTGAGATGCTGATTTATTCCCAGTCAAAACCTTCCTTCTTCAAAAATGCCTGTGCCTGGATATCACCCAAACGTGCTGCCTTTTTGTAGTATGTGATCTTTTTCTCTTTATTATTGACCTGGTCATAAGCATCACCAAGAACTACAAGGGCATTCACCATAGTAGAATCCATTGAAACAGCTTTGAGAAGATATTCAATCGATTTATTGAAATTCCCTTGTTGAAAATACACAAAACCAGCATTATCATACGCTTTGGGAAAATTCTTATTTATATCGATCGAACGAAGCAAGTAGTCAAGTGCTTTGTCATTTTCTTTTTGGAATGCATATACTGTGCCCAGACTGTACATTGCCATTGAATTTTGAGAATCCATATCAAGCACATTAGTATATACCTCTGCAGATTTTTCATAATTGCCATTCATGAACTCAGTATATCCTTCCTTAAAAAGTGCAGCTAACGCTTCTCTTTTATTGGCAAATTCAACTGTATTTTCATCTTTAAATTTATCTTTGATAAGAAAATCAAATTGGTTTGAAGATTCCTCATTGGGAGTATAGGATTCATCATTAGACCCAATCTGTGTGGGTTTTATCTCATCAGGGAGATTTTCAGTATCACCTGCATTTTTATCTGTCTTGCCAAGGAGTTTTTCAAATTTCTTATACAACTCATTTGTATTAATCGTCTCCTCTTTCCCTACGATTGGTTGCTGTATCGGATCCTGTGTAATAACTTCAACCTCACTCGGTGTTTCCTCTTCAACACTTTCCTGAACCGGTGTATTTTCATCCATTGTATAGACAATTGTCGATCCTACACCATCATCAGAGATTTGGGTGTCGGAACCGATTACAACAAAATCCCCTGAAGTAGTTTTCGGTGTTTTATCAGTAGAGAACATCATATCTTCCTGATATTCATACCCCAGACTGTTTGCATAGTTAATATACTGAATGCCTTTATCCATATCTCCCATAAGTCCGTAGGTCACACCCAGCTTGTAATACGCTTCACCATAATTGGACTTGAGATCTATCGCTTTTTCAAACCATATGATAGCTCTCGAGAAATCGCGCTTCTTCGCATACATATTACCCATTCCAAAACAAGCATATGCATTGTTTGAATCGATTATGATCAATTTATTTAGTGTTGACTCTGCTTTTTCAAACTCTCTCATTTCCGTATAAACTCGGGCAAGATTATAGTAGCTATCTGTATAGTTAGTTTGAACGCTTATTGCCTTTTCATAGTCTTTTGTGGCTTCGTGCAGTTGTCCAAGACTCTCATGCGCATTGCCAAGATTATTATATACTTGTGGGAGTTCAGGATTGATTTTTTTTGCTTCATTAAAGTGCTGGATCGCTGCTTCGTGAGCGCCAAGAATGCTTAAAATTATTCCCATATTATTATGAGCTTCAGCATTATTTGGATTGTTCTGGAGAGATCTTTCATACAAAGTAAGTGCTTCTTGATACCGTTTCAATTGTTGAGCTTCAACAGCTTTGGCAAAATCATCGTATGCTGTCCCCGTAAGTGGTCTATCCGGTATTTCATCTTTTTTTGTAAGCTGCGCCTGAGCTTGATAAGCGGTAAGTTCTTCAACAGGTTCCTCTTTTTGTTGCTTTGATTTTTCTTGAGTACCCTCTTTGGTAAAGATCTCGCTCAGCTTTTTCATGATTTTATCTTCATTAGCTTCAAATTCAGCATTTATATAGTATACATTATCCTCCCTGCTTTCTTCAATGATCTCATTCAATGAAACAAGGGGCTTGAGCATCTCAACATTATATGAGGTGAGTGTATCACTCCTGTCAATTGTATTCCAGAGAGTAGTAAACTTCGCATAGGAAAATAATTCTTTTATCAATTGTGATTTCATATCCCCTATCGCTTTTACCCGTGCTTGTTCACCTGTCATGCTGGCAGGAGCGTAAAATGAATTCTGCCGCAGATAGGTTTTAGCAATTAACGCAGCGGTGAATACGCAAAAAAAACTAATCAGAAGCACTAGTTTTTTCATAGGAACTATCTCCTTAAAATTATCTGTTTATAAATGATTTTATTTGAGAATTCTCAAATCATTGTCAATGAAAATTATCTATGAGTTTAACTTACTTGAAAATCGTAATTATGTCTGATAATTTTTCAGCAACTCAATAGGATATTCGAAAACGAAAAAATCATTATTCCTTTCCCAGCTTGTAAATCCACTTGCTTCAGCCCATATCAAGAACTCCTTATCATCAGGAATGATGATTTGTATCTCGCATTTTTTACGAGCCTGCGCAGATTTTTTGGCAAATAAAAGGAGTGAATTACGAGCAGGATCACTTGCAGCTTCCAGAAAACTTATCCAGAGTGTATTAGTATAATAGATATCAGAGAAAAGAATTAGACCCTTTATAATACCGTTCTCAACCAATGCCCTGAAGTGCTTCTTCACATAGAATTCTGAAAGCAATTGCTCGGTCACATCATGCAGCACCCATCCTTTTGATAAAAGACTCTTGCATTTTTTCAGATAGGATGAGGTGAGTACGTAATTTTTGAACTCCTTGTAAGAGATTTCAGTACTAATATTTGGATGAATCTCAATCTGCTCGTTATTATCAATTTCAAGATTCTTCAGCGAACATGTCAGAATTTTTTGAAATCCACATCTCTCAGCTGGTATGATCGACCCGTAATTTTCAAAATAAGTGGCAAAGCGTACTGAATTGAGATCCCGTTTTTGCGAAAGGATATTCAGATAGTACTCAGTAAATAGCTTACCCACTCCTTTGATATCAACACTCTGATCTTTTCTTAAACCTTCCAGCCAAACATCGGTTGGAGTAAGATAGGTCATTTTACCGAATGCAATAAGTGTATCTTCTTCAAAAAGCCCGACAAATTCTCCGTAAGGATCAGCAACCCATTCATCAAAAATTTGCGGAATATAATCATCACCTTCCCAAATATCTTTTGAAATTTGAAGCGCCCTCTCTTTATGTTCAGGAGTTATTTTTTTAATTTCCATGAAACTAAATGCATTTTTTCTTGGTTGATTGTCAATGAAATTATTGACGTAAATATTCCTGGATGCGTGTTCATAAAAAAGTTTTATGGAGTTATCATGAAAGCAATTACATCGGACAATGCACCAAAGGCGATCGGACCGTATTCACAGGCGATGATGCACAATGGCATGCTCTTTGTTTCAGGGCAGTTGGGTGTGAATCCAAAAACCGGCATCTGGGGCGAAACCTTTGCAGAACAGGCAAAACTCGTATTCGAAAACCTTAAAGCGATCCTCACCGATGCAGGCATGGATTTTGGGAATGTGGTGAAAGTAAGCTGCTTCCTGAAAGACCTTGGACATTTCGAGCTGCTCAACGACCTGTATAAAAAATACTTTGTACAACCCTATCCTGCACGAGAAGCATACCAGGTTGCAAAACTCCCCAAGGATGCTGAGGTAGAGATCTCACTGATTGCGATGAAGTAATTATTGACAGACTCAACTGTTCTCGGAAATTTTTTATCAATAAAATGCTTTGTTAGTGAATATTTATTTTTAATATTATGAAAGGATACTATGAAACCTTCACATAAATCGATCCTCATAGTAGAGGATCAGCATATTATCCTTACATATATCAAAAGCATTCTAAAGAAAAAATTTGGCACTATTCATACAGCACTTAACGGTGCAGAAGGACTAAATCTTTATAAAACTCATAAACCCGATATCGTGGTAACGGATCTTCAAATGCCCGTGATGGATGGTCTTGAGATGATACAGCATATACGGACTCTCGATCCGGATGCTAAAATTCTTATTACCTCTGCGTACAGTAATACCAATTACATGCTTAAAGCGATCGACCTGGGTGTGAACGGATTTCATATCAAACCAATAGACAGTGACAGATTACTCGAACAGATCGATGCGCTGGTCAAGCAACTCTCTCTTGAGGAAAAAGCTCTTGAGGAAGAAGAAAAATTCCGCGTTCTCAGCTCTGCGGCACGTGATGCTATCGTGATGATGGATATTAATGGAATGGTCACTTTTTGGAATCAAGGAGCAGAAAGGATATTTGGTTACACAAAGGAAGAGGTTATCGGAAAAGAACTTCATAAATTTCTTGCACCCGATTATTATTATGAAGATCATAATAAAGCAATGCCTAAATTCCGAAACAGCGGAGATGGGAAATTTGTCGGGAAAACTATTGAGCTTAAAGCCCTGAGAAAAGATCAGTCATCAATTGCCGTAGAACTCTCTTTGACAAGTGTGAAACTTCATAACGAATGGAATGCTATAGGAATTATGCGGGACATCACAGATAGGATATTAGCGAAAGAAGAGCTTATCAAAGCATACAAAAAAATGGATATTCTCGCTCACACCGATCACCTCACCCAGCTTTCAAATCGCCTTGATATGATGGAAAAACTCAATTATGAATGCACTCGCTTTGAACGATCCGCTGTACAATTTTCTATTGCAATTGGAGATGTGGATGGTTTTAAAGAAATAAATGATACATATGGACATCAAGCCGGAGATGAGGTGCTGAGTAATATCGCTCATATTCTGCAAACGAGTATACGAAAACAGGATATTGTGGGCAGATGGGGTGGCGAAGAATTCATTCTTATGTTTCCCAAAACAACATTAGAGGGTGCGTTGATCGTAGCAGAAAAGATAAGGAAGTCCATCGAGGAAGCAAATTTTGAATATGAACAGAACAAAATCCGTGCTACGATCACATTCGGCGTGGCAACATATGATGAGAAAATGGACATTGATGCCTGCATAAAAATGGCAGACGAAGCTTTATATAAAGGAAAAAAACGCGGGAAAAATTGCGTTGTAGGTCTCTCAAAAAAAGATAAAGTATGAACAAAATAAAAGAAGATAAATGAAAAACATAGATATCATATTGTTTGGTTTTCTCTTCTTTTCGAACATCCTTCTGGCTGGAATTAATAGTATAATACGCTTAATCTAATGGGCTCATACCAATTTGTCATGATCTTTCTCGTCGTAGTGATAATTGCTATTGGAATTGCCGGAGCAGTAGCTGTTATTCGTCAGCAAGGTATTGAGCAGGAAAAAAAAATACTTGACGACCTCCTATTCCAGGTCGGCGCTCTTATATATGAACATTACCTTCTGCCCCTTTCTTATGGAGGTTACGGAAAAAGTGTGCTGTACATGAGTGAAAATGAGAATGAGATCATCACTCTTCTCCCAGCTTTTGACGATAATATGCAGGAAATTCTCTCGGTAAAAGACGGCTTCACGAACAAAGGATTTAAGATTAAGATGTGGCCCGACTACTGGCAGAAATTCGCGATTGGTGTGCACTCAAAAACCTATAACTTGCAAAGATGGATACTCGTTCATTGCACTTCAGGTCAAATGATAATTACAAGTGAAGCACCCGTATCATCGGATTTTATTACTCAATAATTTTGGAGAAAAATGAAAAATAATTTGAAGAAAAAAATGCCCTGGTTCATATCCTCACTTCTTATAACAATACTCGGCGCAATGTCCATATTGCTGCTGTTCTTTATGCAATATTATGAAACACGAGGAATCTTCTTCTGGGCAGTGATCGCTTCGTGGATCATTATACTGCTTCTGATCACGGTAATATTTTGCCTTCAGGAAAGCAATAAACGTAAAACTGAAAAAAGACAAAATGATATTATCCTGGAACTTCAGCAGACCATTGAAGATTTGAAAGAGGTTAAAGGTTCAAAATGAGCGGGATTATATTTTTTAAGACCCGCAAATTAGAAGATATTAAGTCCTTTTATATTAATGAAGTAGGATGTACGATTTGGATGGATCAGGGAGATTGTATAATTCTTCAGCACGACAATCTTTTACTTGGATTCTGCCAGCGGGAAAGTGTTGATACTATGGGAATGATCACATTTTATTATGAAGAGAAAACTCAAGTCGATATCATGTATGACAAATTTAGAGCCATTTCTGATGAATCCCCTCGAGATAATCCCAAATATCCAATATATCACTTTTTTTGTAAGGATCCAGAAGGTCGAATTTTGGAATTTCAGTATTTTTATAATTTTCAAACTCTGAGTTCATAATATAATCAATATGAGAGATGCCTGTCCACCAACCTCCGCACAGCAACTGGTTATAATTTTATTAGTAATAATTGCATTAAGTACTATCGCAGCAATGGTATTTATAAGCGAGCCGATCTCAGTTGAAGAAGAAACAGCTCCGCTCGATCCATTTCAAGAACCAATCCAGAATGACATTCAAAACGTTCAGAGTTTCACCATGAACAAAGGCAGTCTGCAACTTCTTGTATTTCCTCGGGCAAAATACGAGATAACTGCACAAGTTGTAAGTAAGAAACGTTATCGTGATGGATGGGCGTCGAAGATCGCTCCCTATGATTTTGCACTTGCATGGGGCAGACTTATAGAATCAGAAATAAGCAAATTCATTATGTATTCACAGATCAAGAGGTTCTATTTTTTTACTTGCAAGTGGAACTGTCCCGTCACTCAAAACTACATAGGTGATCACTCATCTAATAATCATCTTATGCCAGCAAATATAAATATCTTCAATGCCTTAAAGAAGATAAAAGAAGGAAATACGATACAGTTGTGGGGTTACCTGGTAAATGTAGAGGGAATGTGCCAGCAAACAGAAGTGAACTGGGCTTCGAGCACTACGCGCGAAGATACAGGCAATGGTGCCTGCGAACTCATATATGTAGAAAAAATCCGTTTGAAAAATAAAATATATAGGTAAATAAATATGAAAAAAATATCAGTGATTACTCTCCTTTTAATCACCTGTTCTGTAATGCTTTATGCAGCTGGTGAAAGGGATACTCTCTATATTATTAACACCACAGATATTCATGGCACGATCATTCCTTATGATTATATCAGAGATGAACCAACCGAACACGGACTGGTAAAGGTTTATTCAAGAATGAAAGAATTCAAAGAGAAATATAATAATGTTATATCTGTTGATTGCGGAGATCTCATACAGGGTACTCCTTATGCATATTATTTTAATCGGATAGATACCGTTGGGATTCACCCCATCATTCAGACCATGAATTATATCGGCTATGATGCGTTCGCAGTTGGCAACCATGAGATCGAGCAGGGAGTAGATACTTATACAAAAGCAAGAGACAACTCAGATTTTCCATGGCTCTCTGCCAATGCGGAATGTAAGGATGGGACCTGCTTTTTTGAACCCTATACAATTGTAGAAAGAGGAGATCTCAAAATAGGCATTCTCGGATTAACTACCCCAGGAATCCCCACAATGCTCGACACGACCTATTACCCGGGAATCACCTGGAAAGGTATGGTTGAGACAGCTCAAAAATATGCCCCTGAAATTACAGAAAAATCGGATATACTTATCGGTATATTCCATGCAGGTTATGATGCTGAAGAAGATAAATACAAAGAAGAACTTTTCGGTTTGCCTGTGGCAAATGCTTCCAAACTTGTTGCAGAAAGAGTGCCAGGATTTGATGTTGTTTTTGGAGGTCATTCTCATCGCGTGAATCCGCTTGATTCTGTTGTAACCATTCATGATAGCGCTACTCTGCAAATGATATCCGGCTCACATGCTTGGGGCTTGGGAATTGCAAAGATCGTACTCGAAAAAGATAATGGGAAATGGAAAGTAGTTGAAAAATCCGGCTGGGTTGAACGGGCAAAAGATTTTCCTGTATCCCAGGAGCTTCTTGAACTGAACAAACCTTATCATGAGGAAGTAGTGTCATACTTCCGAACTCCGGTTGCAAAGAGTTACAAGACTGTCTCGACAAAAAATGCCCGTCTTGAGGATTCCCCTATTCCTGAACTCATCAATACAGTTCAGAGTTATTATACTGGTGCTGATATTTCAATTTCCCCTGTATTCTCAACAAGTTTGGTCATCCCACCAGACTCAATAAGGATCAAGGATGTATATGCGATCTATCCTTATGAAAACACACTCAAAATGATTGAAATGACAGATCAAAATATTCTCGATTATCTAGAATATTGCGCTCAATATTATGTATATGAAAATGACTCTATCTCAACAAATCCGGACATGGCAGGATATAATTACGACATGGCAGAAGGTATATCTTATACAATTGATATTCGTGAAGCGACTGGGAATAGAATTAAGGATGTGATCTTCCTTGAAAAATCAGAACCACTCGATCCTGAAATGACTTATACAGTCGCCATGAACAGCTACCGGGCAAATGGTGGTGGTGGGCATCTTTAAGCAGTTGGTATCAATGAACCGGAGGTTCTGTATTCTTCGGAGATAGACTTGCGAAATCTTATTATAGAATATTTGAAAGAAAAAGGAGTCTTCAAGGCAAGCTGTGATAATAATTGGTATATCTTGAAGTAGCGTGCTCAAGAAAGGTAATATGAACGGTTCTTTCATTGCGGTCGCATCTGATTTCATTACTCAAACAAAAATTAATGATATTATCCGGATAAATGCAGAATTTCTTAAAGAACTTAAATGCACTCAAATTTCTTCCTCAGCCATTCAGGAAATTGAGCAGCTTTACTATTTCGTAATTACCGGCGGTACAGAACGACAAATCCTTGATCTACATGCAAAGCGGAATGCAGCATTTCATGATGAGGATATTGTTTTGCTGACCCATGCAAGCCATAATTCCCTACCAGCTGCCTTGGAAGTTCTTGCTCGATTTCAACAGGATGGCAAACAGGGCAGGATAATCTATTTGCCGGAAACCGCTGAAGATATAAAACCTAATCCTATACCTGCAATCAAAAAATTTGAAGACAAGCAAACTCTCTCCGGGAAAAAAATCGGCTTGATCGGTCCCCCATCTGATTGGCTAGTTGCAAGCACCCCAAAACATGAACTCGTTAAAAAAGCATTTGGAGTTGAGATCGTTCAAATCGATCTGGAAGAAGTTAAACATCTTTATAAGAAAATTGAAATCGAACAGGTTGAAGATATTTCAGAAGAATTAACAGGCAATTCTCAAGAGATCAGAGAACCTTCTTCAAAAGAAATAGAAGATAACGTTCGCGTATATCTGACGATAAAAAAACTCATTTCCAAATATAAACTGGACGCCCTGACCATCCGCTGTTTCGACCTGGTTCTTGACATGAAAACTACCGGCTGTTTTGCGCTTTCCCGCCTGAATGACGAAAGGATCATTGCCGGTTGTGAAGGTGATATTGTCAGCACGACAGGAATGATGTGGGCATTACATAAATATGGCAGAATTCCCTGGATGGCAAATCCCTCACAGGTCAACCTGAAGGAAAACTCCCTCATTCTGGCACATTGCACGGTTCCATGCAGTCTGGTGAAAAGCTACAGGTTACGTTCTCACTTTGAATCTGGATTGGGCGTGGGAATTCAGGGCGAGTTTCCCCTTAAAGATGTTAGGATATTTCGTCTGGGTGGGAAAAATCTTGATCTCATCTGGCAAGCCAAAGGCAAAATTTTACAAAATCATCATGCAGAAAATCTCTGTCGAACCCAGATAAAAGTGAAACTGGATGACGAATATTCAATACAGGATCTTCTGACAAATCCTTTGGGAAATCATCTTGTGACATTGATGAATGAAGAATACAGAAATTGATTTGCATGTCGCAATGCAGATTTCTTGACACGAACACTACTTTGAAATAGTTAATTTTATATAAATAACCCCGGAGGATTACATGAAAAAAACAAAAGTATTTCTATGTATTATTATTCCGTTATTATTCATTGTATCATGTGCCTGTCCCCAACCAACACCGGCGCAAAATATGCCGCCAGAACCCGAACTTCCCAAGCCACCAAGAACAATGAGTCCTATGCCTGTTATCGTCACTATGGGTGACCTCACAATGATAGGATTTGAAAAGAATTTGGATGGTGAAAATATGATGGAGATCCCATCTTTGTGGATGGATCTTATGCAAGCCGAAGACCAAATTCAGAATAAAGCAAATAACACTGAAGCCTGGGGCGC
>JAGHCS010000169.1 GCA_021160355.1 Candidatus Cloacimonadota bacterium | reverse complement strand
GAATATAAAAGTATATAAGACGCAGTTAAGGAATCTCAAAATTTTACATGAAGTCCATACAGCTTTTGATCTTGAACGGAATCATTCTTTAAATATCTACGATTCCGGAACGATAAGCATACGAAGGAAAAAATGAACAATAATACCGTAATAGAAATTGAAAACATTAAAAAGATTTATCAGATGGGAAAGGTGACTGTGCCAGCACTTGCCGGTATTGATCTTTCGATAGAATCACATACGTACACTTCGATCATGGGACCTTCAGGTTCGGGCAAATCGACCTTACTCCACATTTTAGGATGCCTTGACACACCAACAGAAGGTGTCTATTATCTTGATCAAGAAAAGGTAAGCGATCTAAGCTATAATAAACTTGCCGAAATTCGAAATAAAAAGATCGGTTTTGTGTTCCAGGTTTTTAACCTCTTGCCTAATATGAATATTCTGGAAAATGTTGAATTACCTCTTATGTATGCCGGTCTTCATAAGAAAAAGAGAAAACAGCGTGCTTCAGAAGTTCTTGAGAGAGTGGGACTAGGGCACCGCCTTAAACACAAACCTCAGGAATTGTCTGGCGGCGAAAGACAGCGAACAGCAATTGCAAGGGCACTAGCGAATAATCCTTCCATCATTCTTGCGGATGAACCTACCGGCAATCTGGACAGTACTTCCGGAAACAGTATAATGAAAATATTCTCCGATCTGCATGAACAGGGACATACGATCATCGTTGTTACGCATGACAGCACCATAGCCCAAATGACGCAGCGTGTGATCTCATTAATTGATGGAAAAGTTGTGAGCTCATGAGTATATTTTATAACATCCGACTTGGTATTGTAGATATGGTCCACAATGTTGGACGTACTTTGATAACCATGCTTGGGGTGATACTCGGCACAATGTCCATTATTGCTGTACTGGCGCTCGTGGAAGGTGGACGGGAGCAGTCGCTCCGCTGGCTTGAAGAGCGTGGCGGAGTACTCAAACTTTCAATTGATACAAAGTGGACATTTGATCTTGATGAGCGCTCTCAAATACGTGATCAGCGCTTGATGCTCAAAGATATGAGACTCATAAGAAATTATTTTCCCGACCTTTTAAATTTTAGTCCTGAAAGTTCAAAATGGCTTCAAATGAAATATAAGGATAAAAACTATTCTACTCGTGTAAATGGTGTTTTTCCAACATATCAAGAAGCGGAGAATTTCAGTATCGGAGAGGGTAGATTTATTTCAGAATTTGATATTGAACAAGCTTCCCGCGTAATTGCTATAGGCGTACGTGTCAAAGATGCTCTTTTTGGAAAAGAAAATGCGATTGGTAAAAACATTACTATAAGCAATAACCAGTTCAAGGTCGTTGGAATAATGGAAGAGAAAAAGATGGAAATGACAGGATGGCAAGGGCACAATCCCATGGATTGGCTTAATCGTCAGTCATTCATTCCTCTTACGACAATGCTGAAAAAATTATATGCTGATGAACCGATTGATGAGATTAATTTTCAGGTTGCTTCATCAGAATTGGTAAAACCTACTCAGGAAAGATTGAATCAATTTCTTAAAGCTCTACGCGGTGGTGAAGAAATTTTTGAAGTACGCGCAAATAGTGATAGACTTGAAAATATTCAAAAGAGTTCCAGGGATACCCAACTGATCCTAATGATCGTTGGCGGGATATCCTTGATCGTGGGTGGTATTGTTATCACCAATATCAGTCTTGCTTCAGTAAAAGAACGTTTGCGTGAAATTGGGGTACGCATGGCGGTTGGAGCAAAAAGAAAGGATATACTCGTCCAGTTCCTGATACAAACAACTTTTATGAGTTTGATCGGAGGGATAATCGGAGTTTTAATGGGATTATCGCTTCTTCAAGCTCTCGAGAAATTTCTTTCTTCACCAACAGCAGCAAATCCAAATATGATAATTATTGCACTCGTTCTTTCAGTAGGAGTTGGTTTTATTGCAGGTTTCTTTCCAGCTATGCAAGCGAGTAGATCAGATCCAATAAAAATATTACGATACGAGTAGCATATGAAAAATAGTCTTATAAAATTCTGGCAGAATGTTAAAATAATTTATTCGAATTTCAGTGAGGATCAGGCATATTTGCGAGCTACTGGTCTTTCATACATTACATTTTTGGCATTCATGCCTTTTATAATGGTTATATTTCTTTTTACGCCGAATATTACGGTGATTAAGATCAAAGATGTTTTCCTCAATTTTATTTTTACAACCTTCATACCTCAATCGGCAGAAGTACTCAAGGAAATCTTTAATGAGATGCTTGCACGAAGAACCAGTCTTGATATCATAGGTATCATATTGTTGGTGATAACTTCATTTTTTCTCTTTAAGTCAATAACGCACACTTTTGACAAGATATTACAGGCACAGAAGCCAAAAAAGAAATCTGTCTTTAGAGATTTTGAGCGCTTCATCGCTGCTATTGTTGGAGGTTTTATTGTTCTCGCGGCACTTATCGTCGCAGCTTCTATGCCAGTGATCAGTCAGATCATTAAAATAGGTATCTTCATTAAACTCTTACCGTATCTTAGTATGATCCTGCTTATTTTTACTCTATATGAAGTCGTACCTACCGCGCATCCAAAAGTGACTCATGCGCTTATTGGAGCTGTATTCACTAGTTTGATTTGGTCAATAGGAAAAGGTGGTTTTGATTGGTATATTGCAACTTTTACCAACGTCCGATCTGTGTATGGTACGCTTGGAGCTTTTCCCATATTTCTTATATGGCTTTATTTTACCTGGCTCACCATTCTTTTCGGAATGGAGGTTGTCGCATTTTTATCCGGTAGAACGAGTTTAAAAAAAGTAGATAAAAAACCGGAAGGCACAATTGCATTGACTTTATGTCTGGAAAAGAAAGTGCCAGGTAAACTCGCGCAAGAGATCAAAGAAATCCAAAAATCAAAAAAAGAAATTGATAATAAAACATTTTTAAAGTTGGTAAAAGAAATGATAACCTCGCCTAAGAAAGAGAGTGAAGAAAAACCGGAACAAGAAAAGGAACCTCATGAACTACAAAAGAAGTGATAACAGGAAAGCCGATCAGCTGCGAGAAATCAAGATCACAAGAAATTATCTTCATGATCCGGAAGGATCTGTTCTTATTGAGTTGGGAAACACAAAAGTGATCTGTACAGCAACAATCGATTACAGGGTGCCACAATTTATTCGAGAAAGCGGCGCAAATCATGGATGGCTTACCGCAGAATATGATATGCTTCCCCGAAGTGCGAATAAGCGAATACTTCGTGATAGATATCAGGGTAAGATCAAAGGAAGAAACCATGAAATACAGCGACTAATCGGACGCTCTCTACGAGCAGTTTTCGATTTAACACAAATACCTGATAAGCAGATTATACTGGATTGCGATGTCATCCAGGCAGATGGCGGTACGAGAACTGCTGCGATCAACGGCAGTTTTATCGCATTATATGATGCCTGTTCTTTCATGAGAGAAAGAAAATGGATCAAGGAGTTTCCAATAAAAAATTTCATAGGAGCTATCAGTGTTGGGATCGTACAGGATACTGTTCTGCTTGATCTTGCGTATGATGAAGACCTGGCAGCACAGGTTGATATGAACATCGTGATGGATGAAAATAGTAAATATATTGAAGTTCAGGGAACAAGTGAGGAAACACCTTTTGCCAGTGAGCAACTTCAGAAAATGTTGAAGTATGCAGAAAAAGGCATCAAAGAGATCGTTGAATACCAAAAAGAATTAATACTAAAGGGACTGACAGCATGATGAATTTAAGATTTTCAATTGAGCAATTAACTGAATTAAGCCGGATTTGCAAAGGTGATATCCTCAAGATGACAACTATTGCGGAAAGCGGGCACCCGGGCGGCTCGATGTCATCTCTTGATCTGTACCTTGCGCTGTATGCTTATGCTAATATCACTCCTGAAAATCGTTTGAAAGAAAATCGGGATAGAATTGTGATCAGTCATGGCCACACTGCTCCAGGTATTTATTCTGTTCTCGGACATTTCGGCTTTTTCAATATTGATGATGCAATTGCCTATTTCAGAAAAGTAGGGAGTATCTTTGAAGGTCATATAGAACCTGAAGTGCCAGGCATTGAATGGGCAACCGGTAATCTTGGGCAAGGGCTTTCTGCAGGTGCTGGATTTGCACTTGCAGGCAAACAAAAAGGTTTGGAATATAACGTGTATGTCTGTATGGGTGATGGTGAACAGCAAAAAGGACAATTAACAGAAGCACGCAGGTTTGCAAAAAAATATGGTCTCTCAAACATCACCGCTCTAGTCGATTATAATCAATTACAGATAAGTGGCTCAGTTCATGATGTGATGCCACAGAATATTAAAGAAAATTATCTATCCGACGGATGGGATGTGATCGAAATAAACGGACATGATTTCAATGAAATATTCAGTGCGGTTGATGAAGCAAATGCATGTGACAATCCGTCTGTGATAATTGCTCATACAGTCATGGGACACGGAATATCATTCATGGAGAATGATGAGGATTTCCACGGAAAAGCTCTCACGTATGATGAATGCAGCAAGGCACTTTCCGAACTCGGACTGGCTAATGATATAGATAAATACATCAGGATGAGGGAAAATTTTGTTCCGATCATACGGGAAATTTATCATCCCAATTATCCTCATATAGAAACAGGTGAAGCCATCTTCTATTCAAAAGAAAAGCCCGTTGCTTGCAGGAATGCTTACGGAAAAGCTCTGGCTGATCTTGCTCAGATCAATAAAAAAGTCCAGTTCGCAGTCTTTGATTGTGATCTTGCAGGTTCTGTAAAAACTTCTCAATTTGCCCAGGAGAATCCTGCCGAGTTTTACCAGGGTGGAATTCAGGAGCACAATACAGCAGTAGTTGCAGGTGTGATGTCCAAAGAAAATATAATAACTTTCTTTTCTGATTTTGGCGTGTTCGGAGTTGATGAAACGTACAACCAGCAACGGCTGAATGATATAAATAGAACCAATCTGAAACTCGTAACAACCCATGTAGGTCTCAACGTCGGAGAGGATGGAAAAACACATCAATGTATCGATTATATTTCTTTAATGAGCAATCTTTATGGATTTAGGGTCATTATTCCAGCAGATGGAAACCAGGCAGATAAGATCATTCGATATATCACTTCAATGTCCGGGAATTTCTATGTGTCAATCGGCAGGTCGGGCACAGCTATTATCACCGATGAGAATGGCAATGAATTTTATGGTAAAAACTATGTATTCCGATATGGTTCGGCAGATCACATCAGGGAAGGAAAAGATGCTGCTTTGATCGCGACTGGTGTCATGGTCGAGAAGGCAATGAGAGTATACGAAATCCTAAAGAGGAAAGGAATTTCCATTGATGTCTGGAATATCTCATCAATTTCAGAAATTCAGGAAGACGATCTCAAGAAAATTGCAGAATGTAAAAACATTTCTACCTATGAAGACCATAATGTTAATACAGGAATGGGCTCGATCATAGCAGCAAAAATGAATCAGCTCCGTTTGGATGCATACGTACATCCTTTTGGTGTTACGCAATACGGCATGTCCGGTTGCAGCGAGGATGTGTATCATTACTTACATTTAGATGCTGATTTTGTTGCAGAAGAAATATATAAAAATCTTTCATAATTTTTCTTATGTTTCATTGACGTTATTGTATAATCTAATTTGAATATTTAAGATTAATAATGGTAAAAAAGCTTATAATCAGGATTTTCAAAAGCTGTATTTCTATCATATGCCGATTTGGTGACGGTATTGGCAAGACCAACCAAACAGAAATTAAGTTTCTAAAAAATTCCCCCTATCATATTGTACTCGTTGCTCCTTTTGGGATCGGAAACGTGCTTATGATCTCTCCGATTTTGAAATTACTAAAGGAAACCTATCCGCATTGTAGCATCAGTGTTATTGGAGAAAAGACATCACTGGAGATTATCAAATATAATCCCTATTGGGATAACATGCACTTTCTATCTAAACGGGCTATTGGTAATATAAAATTATTTACGACCGTCTCATGCGATATCTTGATGTGTGGTTATCCGGGCAGCTCATTTCGGATGGCATTCTATTCAATTTTTTCATCTTCCAAATATAGGATAGCTTATGAATATCCCATTATAGGTGGATATTCCTCATTCTTATTTACTCACACAATGCCACGTATAAAAAAGCATTTCGTGGATATGAATGTCGACCTTCTCAAATTTCAAAAAATAAATAGTAGTGTTGATGAGAGGAAACCAAAATACTATTTTTATAAATCTAATGATAATTATGAAAAAGAATTTTTAGAGACTCACAGTCTTACTAATGAGAAAATCGTTGGCATGCAAGCAGGTTCAGCATCAGAGGGTGGGGGAAAGAGATGGCCATTTTCTCGCTTTAGGGAAGTAGCAAAAGAATTAACGAAGAAGGGATATAAAATTATACTTTTTGTCGGACCCGATGAAAAAGAAATTGTATGTGAAACAAATGGAATGCAATGTGACTGCATTATACTAATAGATAACACTCTTGATCAAGTAGCTCATATTTTAAAGGTTTGTGACTTCACTATTTCCAATGATTCCTCTCTCATGCATATTGCAGCTGCTGTCGGTACACCTTCAGTGGGGATTTACGGTCCAACAAATCCCTCACTTTCTTCACCATATTGTAGTACCCATGAAGCTGTTGTGGCAAATTTCGAATGCAGCCCATGCTATACTGCAGACAAATCTCTTTCCTGCAAGATCGGTTATAAATGTATGAAAACGATAAGTGTACAGGATGTACTCCAGGCAGTAGAGAGACTGCAAAAGAGGATAGGTCAAACCAAATGAGACTCTGTATTGGAATTGTTGGAAAGGATCTCGGTTTTGAAACTGTCTTACACCAGCATGGTATTCCGTTTCAGGAAATTATGGATGAAGGAACTATAGAGCATGAACAATTTCCAGTAATAAATATAAACAGCCGTGAGGTCATTTCCAAAGATAGAATTTTATCTTATGTTGCTTCGGGTGGAGTAGTCATTTTAAACAGTAGAATATATTCAAAGATATTCAATTGTTCTTTGAAAAAAAATAAAATATCATACAAAATTTTTGATGCACACATCTTTTCGGGGATTGGTCTGGTTGATTTCAATACATATTTTTTTATACCGAAAGATAATAAAATATCTTACTTAGATTCAACTAACTCGATTGGTATAATTGAACATGGAAAAGGAATGATATGTATTTTCCCCTTTGATTTCACAGAACTTTTTTCTGATTATCGGTCGATAAGAAAAAAATTTTATGCTGATAGGAAGGAGTTGCCATCCGAGATCGTTTCAAATGTGTCCAAGGGGAAATTAAGCCAACTCATTTTTAGAGTTCTTGTATATCTTTTTAATGTGCGAGGATTACCATTTGTACATACATGGTATTATCCTGACAAATTAAATTTATTTGCCTTTCGTATAGATACTGATTTTTGCAATATGCAAGATGCCAGTCATATGTATGATCTCTTAGATAAATATTCAATAAGCGCTACCTGGTTCATAGATACTCATTCGAAAAATATGCTGAACAAATTTTATTCACAACTCCATAATAATGAAGTTGGATTACACTGCGAAAATCACATAGTATATGGT
>JAGHCS010000008.1 GCA_021160355.1 Candidatus Cloacimonadota bacterium | reverse complement strand
TCCGTCAGCTAGCGGATAAATGTCAAAGTAATTTTTACTTTCTTGTTTTAATGACAATTCTGGTTTCGCAGTTCGCTCCTCCCAATCGACTCTCATTTTATTTGTCATCAGCCAGTAAGCAGACAGGTATTGTTATTTTAAATTTCATTAGAAATTAGATAATTTGTATTAGAAATTCCTATATTGAGAACGCAACTCGTTTAAATTGTTTATATGGTTTTTAATATCAAAGATGAATTTTAAGATATTAGAATTCATCCTCGCTCTTTGGTGAACGTGTCATAAGAGTGATAACACCTTCGCGTGGTGAAAGTCCTTCAAACAAAACCTGGTGAATATGATCCGTTATCGGCATATCAACGTTCATTTTATGAGATAATTGATATGCAGATCTTGTAGTGTTCACTCCTTCGGCAATCATTTCCATTGAGGAGAGAATCTCTTTCAATGTGTATCCTTTTGCAAGTTGACTTCCAACGTAACGGTTCCTGCTATGCAAACTGTCACAGGTTACAATAAGATCACCTATGCCGGAAATGCCCGAGAATGTATGGGGATTGGCTCCACAGGCAACTCCCAGACGTGTAATCTCTCGTAAACCACGAGTAATGAGAGCAGCTTTTGTATTGTCACCCATACCCATACCATCAGAAATACCCGCACCGATCGCAATAACGTTTTTCAGAGATCCACCAAGCTCAACTCCGATAATATCTGTGCTTGTATACACTCTGAAATAATCTGTCATGAAGATGTGTTGAATCGATTTTGCATACGATCCACTTGCAGAAGCCGCAACAATTGTAGCAGGCAATTTCTTGCTTACTTCCTCAGAATGAGTTGGCCCAGATAAAGTAGCAATTCTTTCGAATGGAATGCCCACCTCATCTTGAATCACTTCGGACATCCGCAGCATAGTTTCATTTTCGATTCCCTTTGCAACATTCACAATATTTTTTTTTCGAATTTTATCTTTAAACTGACCAACAATGTGTCTGACCACATGCGAGGGAACAGCAAGCACGATGATTTCCGCTTCTGCTTCTGCGTATTCAAGATCGTTTGTGACCTCGATATTTTTTGGTAAAGGACATCCCTTCAAAAATATAGTGTTCTCTCTGGATTGCTCCATCATTTCAGCTCGTTCTTTTATCCATTCCCATCCTACAATAGGATAACCTTTCTCTGCTAAAAGAATTGCAAGAGTCGTCCCCCAACTTCCCATTCCGATGACCGAAATTTTTTCCATAATTATCCTTAAAAAATTTATATCACTATTAGTTTTATCAATGAAATTATTACAAGTTTTTTAAATATTAGCACTCCCGGAATTAAAGTGCCAAAATTATTTGACAATGAGAGTAGCACATATATATTTTTTAGTAAAATCGGAGAATTTAATAATAATATGAATTTAAATAAATTTACTTTAAAAGCTCAAGAAGCTATTCAATCAGCGCTACAACTCGCTGAGCAGTTTGGTCATCAGGAGATCACACCAGCTCATGTTATGGCTGTGCTGATAAAACAGCCGGAAGGAATTATTCCTTCGATCTTGAATAAATTAGAAGTGAATAAAGACCAATTCTACAATGAACTTGAAAAAATACTGCAGAACAAACCGTCAGTTTCAGGTAGTTCTCAGCAGCCGTATTTGTCTGCTGAACTTAGTAAGATATTTAACACAGCTCAAAAAGAAGCAGACAGACTGAATGATGATTACCTCAGCACAGAACATATTTTTCTGGCCATGCTGAGAGATAAAATTGAGTTGACCGATCTGTTCAAACAATACGGCATCACAGAAAAAGATGTCATGCAAATACTCAAAGACATTCGGGGGAACCAGCGTATTACCGATCAGAATCCTGAAGCAAAATATCAAGCTCTGGAACGTTATGCACGAAATATTACAGACCTGGCACGCAAAGGAAAGCTTGATCCTGTGATCGGCCGAGATGATGAGATTCGGTCAGTCATGCAGATACTTTCCAGACGAAGAAAGAACAATCCCGTTCTTATCGGTGAAGCAGGTGTAGGTAAAACTGCGATCGTAGAAGGGCTTGCACGCCGCATAGTTGAAAATGATGTTCCGGAAAATCTGAAAGGGAAAGACGTTGTTGAACTTGACATGGGAGCATTGCTTGCAGGAGCGAAATTTCGAGGTGAGTTCGAAGATAGATTGAAAGCTGTTCTCAAAGAAGTTGAATCAGCCCAGGGACAGGTCATACTTTTCATTGATGAGCTTCACACAGTTGTGGGAGCAGGAGCAGCTGAAGGCGCAATCGATGCATCTAATATGCTTAAGCCCGCATTGGCTCGTGGCGAACTTCATTGTATCGGTGCGACCACCCTCAATGAATATAGAAAATATATCGAAAAAGATGCGGCACTCGAACGCCGTTTTCAACCCGTCATGGTGTTCGAACCGGATACAAATGATACAATATCCATTCTTCGAGGTATCAAAGAAAAGTATGAGATACATCATGGTGTGAAGATAAAAGATTCTGCCATCATTGCTGCTGCAACGCTTTCGGAAAGATATATTACCGACAGATTTCTCCCTGATAAGGCAATCGATCTTATAGATGAGGCGTGTGCCCATATTAAAATGCAGATAGACAGCCTTCCTACTGAACTTGATGAGATTGAACGAAAAATACGTCAGCTCGAAATTGAAAATCATTCTCTCAGAAAAGAGAAAGACGAGAAATCAATTGCGCGAAAAGAAGAAATAGAAGAACGTTTAAAAGAACTTCAGGAAAAAGCAAATCATATCCGGACTCATTGGATGCGTGAGAAGGAACTCATCGGTGCAATCCGTGAGATCAAAGAGAAGATCGATCAGGCAAAAACAGAGATGGAAAGAGCAGAGAGAAATGCTGATCTGACAAAAGCATCAGAGCTCAAATACGGCACTCTCAGTAAACTCAATGAAGAGCTTCAGAAGAAGAATAAGGAATTGGAAGATCTGCAAAAAAATCAGAAGATCCTTAAAGAAGAAATAGATGAGAATGATATTGCAGAGATAGTGTCAAAGTGGACTCATATACCGATTTCAAAGATGCTTGAAAGCGAAGCTGCACGACTGATCGATATGGAAAAAGATCTCCACAAACGCGTTGTCGGACAGGATGAAGCCATTGTAGCAATTTCAAATGCAATCCGTCGAAACCGCGCAGGTATCAGTCCGGAAGGACGTCCGATAGGAACTTTCATGTTTCTCGGTCCCACAGGCGTAGGTAAAACCGAGCTTGCAAAAACACTTTCCCAGATCTTATTCGATACAGAGAAAGCAATGATACGTCTTGATATGTCCGAATATATGGAACGCCACACTGTATCCAAACTTGTAGGCGCTCCTCCGGGATATGTCGGTTATGAAGAGGGCGGACAGCTTACCGAAGCCGTACGAAGACGTCCTTACTGTGTCATTCTTTTTGATGAGATCGAAAAAGCACATCCTGATGTATTCAATATTCTTTTACAGATCATGGAAGATGGAAGGCTCACAGATGGTCAGGGACGCACAGTTGATTTCACAAATACTGTGATCATCATGACATCAAATATTGCGTCTCAGGAAATCTTTGCTGCTAACTCAAAAGAAGAGATTTCCCGGTCAGTTATCATGAAGGCATTACAGGCTCATTTCCGACCGGAATTTCTCAATAGATCGGATGAGATAATCATATTCCATAAGCTCTCTCAAGAAGACATGAAAGAGATCATGGAAATACAACTTGGCGATCTGAAGAAACGAATGGCTTCAAGAGGATTTGAAATCGAGTTTTCTTCAAAAGCAAAAGAGTTCATCTTGCAACATGGTTACGATCCTCAATATGGTGCACGACCACTTAAAAGAATAATTCAAAAAGAAATTGAAAATAAAGTTGCCTTAGAGCTTCTGAAAGATTATAATATTGAAGAGGGTACAACCTCTGAAAAGCATAAAAAGCTTTTTGTTGACATGAAAGACAGCGAAATTGCCATAAAGCGAAAATAAATTAATGAAAAAAATAATAAAAAACAGGAGGCAAAATGGCTAAACAATTGGAATTTGGACATCAAGCCAGAGAAAATCTTAAGCGTGGCGTAGACTTACTTGCAAATGCAGTAAAAACGACTCTCGGACCACGTGGAAGAAACGTTGTTCTTGATAAAAGCTTTGGTTCACCTACCATCACGAATGACGGAGTGACTATCGCAAAAGAGATCGAACTCGAGGATAAGTATGAAAATATGGGTGCACAGATGGTCAAAGAAGTGGCTACAAAAACCCATGAAGTTGCAGGTGACGGTACTACGACAGCAACACTGTTAGCTCAAGCAATTATTCATGAAGGTTTCAAACATGTGACCGCAGGCGTGAATCCTATGTTCATGAAGCGTGGACTTACCAAGGCATCGGAACTTGTCGTCGAAGAAATTGCCAAGATTAGCAAACCCATCAAAACTTCCAGTGAGATCGAGCAGATTGCAACAATTTCTGCAAATAACGATCCTGAAATTGGAGAGCTTATTGCGAATGCAATGGAAATGGTTGGAAATGAAGGCGTTATCAATGTCGAAGAATCAAAAACTATGAAGACCTATCTCGAACAAGTAGAAGGTATGCAGTTCGATAGAGGTTATCTCTCCCCTTATTTTGTGACCGATACTGATAAGATGGTTGCTGAACAGGAAAGTGCATATCTCCTTCTTCTTGATAAAAAAGTT
This sequence comes from Candidatus Cloacimonadota bacterium, assembly GCA_021160355.1. Classification (GTDB taxonomy): domain Bacteria; phylum Cloacimonadota; class Cloacimonadia; order JGIOTU-2; family JGIOTU-2; genus Celaenobacter. The sequence continues at coordinate 1,065 of JAGHCS010000008.1, read as the reverse complement.
TCGGTTATGAAAGACCTTCTTCCCATTCTTCAGGAAGTTTCACAAACAGGTAAACCTCTCTTGATCATAGCTGAAGATATTGAAGGTGAAGCGCTGGCAACATTGGTCGTGAATAAGCTTCGTGGTACTCTTAATGTCTGTGCCGTGAAAGCTCCCGGTTTTGGTGATCGTAGAAAAGAAATGCTTCAGGATATCGCTATCCTAACAGGTGGTACAGTGATCTCCGAAGAAGTTGGTCTTAAGCTTGAAAACACAAAACTTCATGATCTTGGAATCGCAAAGAAAATCATTATTGAAAAGGAAAATACGACAATCCGTGAGGGAAAAGGTGCAGAAAAAGACCTTCAAGGTCGTATCAAACAAATCAAGCAGCAGATTGAAGCTACTACTTCTGATTATGATAAGGAAAAACTCCAGGAACGTTTAGCCAAACTTTCCGGTGGTGTTGCTGTGCTGAATATCGGCGCTGCCACAGAAACCGAGATGAAAGAAAAGAAACATCGTGTTGACGATGCGCTTCAGGCAACTCGCGCTGCTGTAGAAGAAGGTATTGTTATCGGCGGTGGTTGTGCATTACTTCACTCTGCTAGTTCTATTGATAAATTAAAACTTGAAGCTGAAGAAAAGATCGGTGCAGAAATTCTGAAAAAAGCACTTGAAAAACCCATATACCAGATCGCGAAGAACGCCGGTTTCGCCGGTGATGTGGTTGTTGAAAAACTTCTTAAGGAAAAAGATCCGAAGATTGGCTTCAATGCTGCAAAATGCGTATATTCTGACCTGATGGCTGATGGCGTGATCGATCCTGCAAAGGTGACACGTTCTGCAGTCCAGAATGCATGTAGTATTGCTGGATTATTCCTCACAACAGAATGTATCGTTGCTGATCTTCCGGAAAAGGAAGGTAATGTACCAACTATGCCCCCAGGCGGTGGTATGGGTGGTATGGGCGGAATGTACTAATTCTGTCTTCCCCAAAATATTATTACAAGCATCCATGTTTCGGCATGGGTGCTTTTTTTCAAACAATTTGGAAAGTAATGTAAAATTTGACAAGATATTCTC
>JAGHCS010000055.1 GCA_021160355.1 Candidatus Cloacimonadota bacterium | reverse complement strand
TTCATCAAAAAGAATATCCACTTGCTATATCAACATATCTTGATATTATAAAAAAGTATCCTCATATCATAGCTGTGGATTCAATATATTTTGAAATCGGGGAGCTTTATCAAAACTATGAGCAGGATTATTCTGCTGCTATCAACTATTACTCAATTATATCAACGACCTATCCGGAAAGTGATTTACGTGGAAAAACATATCTGAATCTTGCATTCTGCAGTCAACAACTCGAACAGTATATTGAAGCTTCGCTGTATTACAAAAAGGCACTGGCAACGCATTCTCTCACTACAGCCGAGATAAATAAAACATCAAAAATGCTCGACTACATTGAGAAATACAAAGTTAAAGAGGAAAGTAGCGCATTAGAAAATTTGGTTCAATCCTTTGCGCAATTTGTCCGAAACAACGATTACATTGCAACAATATCCTCTCTGATAAAAATTTATACCAATGATTTAAAGGAATTTGATAAAGCACTTCAATTATTAGAGAGTGATCCTCTTTTTTCAAAGGAACCGGGACTACTCTTACTTAAGGGTGAGATATATCTTAAATTGGCAGATAGAGCGACCCTTGCAGAAGACGATGATGCTGATAAATTCAAAACACAAGCACAACAGATATTTGACTCTATCGTTACTGATTATACCGAAATCCCCGAAAAGGCATTTGCAGAATACTATCTTATTCCACTAAAAATCAGAATCTATGAACCCGGAAGTGAACTTTATCTCACAAGTTTGCGACAGCTTTCCCTCAGCTTCATCGATGCATATAACACATTTCCCTTTATAGGGCAGGTATATTTCAACCTTGGCAAAGCGCTTATAGAATCAGAGAATTATGAAGAACAGACCATCACATACCTACAGAAAGCTGCGAAGCTTTCACAGAATGCTGCGATCAGAAATGAAGCTTACCGCTACCTTGGTGATCTTTATCTGAAAAATGATGGATATATTGCTGCGAGGAATCAGTACCAGAAAATAGACGAACAAACCATCTATAATGATCCTGTATTGCTCTACAATGTAGGAGATGTGTATTATCAACTTAAATCCTATTCTCAGAGCGCAGTCTATTTTGAATACTATGTACAAAATTACACAGTTCAAGAAAATTATATAGAAGCACTCAACCTTCTTGCATCCATCTATCTGGCAATGAATGAGCCGGTCAAAGCGATCTCGGATTATGCAGTTCTCGCAGAAAAAGCACCAGATGATGGTCTTCTTCGAACGCTTCGAAACCTGTATATCGATGAAGGTCAGTATAATAAAGCTATTGAAGCTTCTATGAAGATTGAAGCGCTTACAAGTAGAGACAGGCGTATTCTCGCAGGTATTTATGAAACGCAGGGCAACCTGAGTTATGCAATCCTGCAATACGGACGGATCATCAGCCAGGTGACATCAGAAGATACAATGCTTATAGATACTCAACATCTTGCAGGTCTTCATATGCGTGTGGGTGATGTGAACAGTGCTTTAACGAACTATACAAAAATTTATAACATTACCGAAAGTTACAAAGACCCTTTCGAGAGCTTTTCTTATCTGAATTGGTCTCAAATTGCAGAAAATACAATCGTCGCATATTATAAATTAAAAAATCGGAAACAAGCAGAAGCTTTCGAGAAATATTACAAATCCGTTATTAAAGACAAGACCGATATTGAAGCACACATTGCACTTGAGCGGGGAATTTACTATGCCCAGCTAGATCAAAAGAAAGCAATGAAATTATTTGAAGAAGTCATAAAAGATTATGCATCTACTGAATATGCTGACGATGCGTATCTTGAATTGGCGATCATGGCGTTGGGTAATAAGGAATTTGAAGAAGCAGAAACCTACCTGACTACTTTACTTGAAAATTTCCCCGAATCCGATCTCATTAATAATGTATATCTAAAGCTTGGGTCAATGAACTTCAGTGAAGGTAATTTTCAGGAAGCGTTGGAATATTATCAAAAAGTCATTCAGCGTGATACAGAAGGAACCTATGCCATGCAGGCGATCGAGAATTTTGCACTGACCTGCAAATCTATGGGTGAGTGGATGCTTGCAATCGAAGCATATCAAATGCTGATAGACCGCTTTGGTTCACCGGAAATGACTCCACGAACAATTTTCGAGATCTCATATTGCTATTATATGGATAAAGAATACAGAAAAGCCATACAGCTTTTTAAATCAATTAAAGATAAATTTACAGACAGTGAAGTTAAAGCCGAGATAATCTACTGGATAGGGGAATCGTATTATGGGCTTAAGGAGTATGACCAGGCAATAGAAACACTCCTCAAAATTGTGTACGATTATAGTTATCTGGATCAGTGGTATGTTAATGCAAATGTCAAAATCGCAATCGCATACGAAAAGCTTCGGAAATTTGATAAAGCCCGTCTTTTCTACAAAAATGTTATTGAACGCTATGGTACAAACTCCAATTGGGGGGCTGAGGCAAAAAAATTACTGGACGCACTTCCCTGATCCTCCTCAAAAATGCATCATAAATTATGAAAAATTTGAAGTTGATCATCTCATATTTAAAGCGTTATAAGAAAAGCATTGCTGTTGGAGTATTTTGTCTGATCTTGGTTGATATCATTCAAATGATCGTGCCAAAGATCATCCAGCATGTGATTGACTATCTCCACAAACCTGACTTCACCATGAACACAATCCTCGTGTTTTCAGGGATAATTTTCGGGCTTGCGATCCTTATGGCCGTTCTACGCTACATGTGGAGAATATTTCTTATCACCAATTCCTTTAAAATAGAAAAGAAAATCCGCAATGATTATTATGAACATCTGCAAAAGCTTTCCCCGAGATTCTTTCAGGATCATAATACCGGTGATCTCATGGCGTATGCAACAAATGACCTCAATGCAGTACGAATGCTTTTTGGCATTGGTGTGGTTTTAATATTCGATGTAGTTTTTGTGACGATCGCTTCATTACTTCTTATGGGTAACATCAACGTTAAGATGACGCTCTTTGTTATTATCCCGCTTCCAATAGTAACGTTTATAATGATATATTTTGGCAAGAAAGTCCACCGCCTTTTTAAGAATGTTCAAACCACCTTTGCGCATCTTTCGGACAGGGTTCAGGAGACAATTTCCGGTGTTCGTATCATCAAATCTTTTGTGCGAGAAAAAGCATACGAGGACCGTATCGGAAGTGTTGCAGAAGATCTTGTTGGACAAAATATAAAACTGGTAAAAATATGGGGTATGTTTTTCCCTTTGATGTTCGCTATTATCGGTATCAGCATGCTTTTAACTCTCTATCTTGGAGGTACAAAAACAATCCTTCGTGAGATTACAATTGGCGAATTCGTGGCATTCAACAGCTATCTTCACCTCATCATTTGGCCCGTGATCGCCGTGGGTTGGATCGTAAACCTGTACCAGCGAGGAACAGCATCGCTTAACAGAATTCAAGATATTATGAACCAGAAGCCGGAGATCATCGATGAACCGTGTGTGGACAACACAATAACTTCCTTAAAGGGAAACATCAATTTCAAGCATCTCAGTTATGCCTATCCTGATACAGACTTGCAGGTACTCAGAGATATCACAGTCGATATTAAAGCAGGCGAAACACTTGCAATCGTCGGGAGAACAGGTGAAGGTAAAAGCACGATCGTTAAACTTCTTACTCGTATGTTCAATCCACCCAGAAATGAAATATATATCGATGATCATGAAATTTATCAAATTCCCCTGGAAACACTCCGTCAGTCGATCGCTGTAGTCACCCAGGATATCTTTCTTTTTGCATCATCAGTACAGGAGAACATACAGTTCGGCAACGAAAATGTGACAAAGGATGATGTCATAGAAATCGCACAGATATCACAATTTTACAATGATGTAAAAGATTTTGAAATGGAATTTGATTCCATAGTCGGTGAAAGAGGAGTATCGCTTTCAGGAGGGCAGAAGCAACGTCTCGCACTTTCCCGGGCTCTTATCAAGAATGCTCCAATCCTTGTCCTGGATGACGCGTTTTCTTCGGTAGATACTGAAACTGAGGAGATCATACTCAAAAACATTCGAATTAGCCAGAAAAGTAAAACCGTCCTCATGATCGCACATCGAATTTCTACCATGCAGCATGCAGATAATATCATCGTGCTCTCTGATGGAAAAGTGGCAGAGCAGGGAACCCATGCATCGCTTCTCAAACTCAATGGCATTTATACAGACATTTATAATCGTCAAAAGTTAAGAGAAGAACTGGAAATGTAATATGCGGAAATTCTCATCAGCATTCGAAGAAGAAAAAGACAGCGGCAAGGTACTCGATTCCAAGCTGATGAAGCGCTTGCTGAAGTACCTCATACCCTATAAAATCTATTTCATCATCTCATTCTTCCTGCTCATTGCCGTCGCATTTTTCGCTATTGCAATTCCTTACTTAACCAAATATGCTATCGATGAATATATCAATCCGTCCTTGAAAATCCTCACTGTGGAAAATCACCCTGAAATTAAGGATTATTTCAGTAAGCGATATAAAAAGTATGTGGTCAGTCAGCAGGACGGCAAAATCCTTATCCGTAGCTACAATATTGACAAATTAATACCAAAGCATTTTCACATGCTTGTTTCCGAAAACCTGATCAGCAAAGAGATATATGCATCATATCCCATCAATGCAAAAAATACAGGCATTGCAGAGAAATATCCTCAATTCATTACACGTTTTGGAAACTTCTATATCCTTCCACAAAAAGACCTGCCGGAACTCAGTGTCGATGATACTAAGATCCTGCGTTCACGGGACATTAACGGACTAAAAACACTTGCGATCATATTTTTTGTATTCCTTGTACTGCGCTTTGTTTTCAGCTACGTGCAGATATACCTGACCCAGTACGGCGCCATGCATTCAATGTATGACCTGCGAATGAAACTCTTTAATCACCTTCAAAAACTTCCCATGTCTTTTTTCGACAAAAATCCCATTGGGCGGTTGGTCACGAGAGTCACAAATGATGTGAATGCTCTTTCGGAAATGCTCGGGGAGGGTTTGATCACCCTCATACAAGATATCTTTATGATGGTAGCGATACTTGTAGTCATGCTGCTGATCAACTGGAAGCTGGCACTTATCACCTTTGTAGTACTTCCTTTAGTGGTTTTCTTCATGCTGAAATTCAAGGTTGATATTCGCAAGGTATATCGGATGGTGCGCATACGTCTTGCAAAGATTAATGCAAGCTTAAGTGAGAATATATCGGGCATTCAAACCATCCAACTTTTCCATCAAGAGAAGAAAAAACAAGCCGAATTCGAGTCCGTTACCGAAGAATATTTTGAAGCTGAGAAAAAACAAATGCATGTCTTCGCAATATTCAGACCACTTATCGATGTTATGGTGCATCTGACGATTGCACTTGTTCTCTGGTTCGGCGGTGGAAGTATCATACAGAACAAGATGTCACTCGGTGTATTGGTCGTGTTCATCAGCTATGTACATCGCTTTTTTGATCCGTTGCATGACCTGAGTCAGAAATATAATGTGTTGCAATCTGCAATGGCTGCATTGGAGCGCATTTTCAAACTTATGGATGAGAAAGAAGAGCACTATGCTGCGTTGCCTTCGCATCCCGAACGACTGCAGGGAGAGATCGAAATCAAAAATGTATGGATGGCATATAAGAATGAAGACTGGGTGCTCAAAGATATTAATCTTAAGATAGCCAAAGGAGAAAAGGTCGCACTTGTTGGATCTACAGGCGGAGGTAAGACCACGCTTGTAAAACTAATCAGCTCGTTCTATCCCTTCCAGAAAGGTGATATACTTGTTGATGGAAAATCGATCAAAGATTACAATTTGGAAGAATTGCGCTACAATATTGGTGTGGTTCAACAGGATGTATTTATCTTTTCGGGAAAAATTCGCGATAATATTTCATTGTTCCGAGATGATATTTCCGAAAAACAGATCATTCAAGCAGCAAAGTATGCTAATGCAGACAGGTTCATTTCAAAACTTCCAAAGGGCTATAATACTGACGCAAAAGAACGTGGTTCCGTGCTATCGGCAGGTCAACGCCAGCTCCTTGCCTTTGCGCGTGTACTGGTAGGGGATCTAAGTATTTTTGTGCTGGATGAAGCCACTTCCAATATTGATACGGAAACTGAGATGCTCATCCAGGATGCCTTGCACAAAAT
>JAGHCS010000223.1 GCA_021160355.1 Candidatus Cloacimonadota bacterium | reverse complement strand
TGCACAAGATTACTTTTTGCGTGATAATCATATATATCGAATATATCGATTGGTACATGTTTAGGATTATCTCTGAGTGAAGAGATCGCTTCAAGCCCGAAGGTTTGCCCGTCAAAGATATAATCGGTACGACCGCTTTCCATCATCTCAACGAGATACTTAGTGCTTCCACCGATCATACTTCGAGCTTTGATGCCTTTTTCCGTTAATCTCTGGTTCACGAAGTCGGTAAATGCAAGAGAAATTCCTCCTGCACCTGCCTGGAAGTTCATGCCGTCCCTGAGAATTCCGGCAGCTTCCACAAATTTTGTCGCATATTCAGCAATGAGTAATCTATCCGGGCTTTTTGTGATTTTCGTAGTTCCTGATACGATCTTCTCCGGATCGCCAATCTCATTGACGACAACAACAAAATCGACATCATTACCCATGATCTCCCATGGATAGCAGGGAAAATCAATCAGAGAATCTGTGACAATGATAGTCCGGTCTGCATTTTTTGAGTCGGTTTTTGAAAAAGAAATCGGACCAAATGGATGTTTTCCAAGAACACCGTTTGCATTGCCCATCATATCAGATGCTGAAGCTGCCAGCACTGCGATATCGATGTGAAGCTCTCCATCTGCAACTGCGCGGTATCTTCCGCCGTGGCTTCGCAAGTAGCCAAGTCCCTTCATCTTTCCCTGGCTGCAAAAATCCCCAAGCGGTCCGTTCAAGCCTCCTTCAATATGATGAACCACGCCTGATTCGAGGTGCTTTATGATCGGAGCATGACATGGGAACGCAGCGCTTGGAAGCCATACAAGATCTTTCACGCCGAGTTCTGCAGCAATATCAAAGATCCAGTTTGCAACATAATCTCCATTTCTGTAATGGTGATGAGTCGAGATCGTCATGCCGTCTTTCAGTCCTGCCTTAATAAGTGCATCTTTTAACGAAGAGACGATCTTATTACAGTCTTGAGGATAATCTATAACTGTCGGCACTCTCGGCGCAGCACCTTTGTGTGTTGGTCTGTATTTATTCACTCCCATGAAGGGCACGACCTTTTTTCCATTAATAATGGTAGGAACAAGCCGTCCCGCTGCGTTTTTCACAAATTTATCTGCTTTTTTCATTGAATCATACCTCCGAGCTTTGCCATTTTCAGAACATGCTGGGCTTGTTTTACAACCGGTGCATCGATCATTTTGCTTCCAAGAGATACCACTCCCTTGCCTTCTTTTTTAGCAGTATTATATGCTTCTATAATTCGTTCCGCCTTTGATAGCTCTTCTTCAGAAGGCAGGAATGCTTTATGAATAATCCTGATCTGACGCGGATGGATACATCCTTTCCCGTCGAATCCCATTGCCTTTGCTTGATTCACGTTTTCAAAAAGACCTTCCATGTCATTCACATCTGAGAAAACTGTATCGATAGCCTGAACACCCGCAGCTTTTGCTGCATTGATCACCATACTCTTTGCAAAGAAACATTCATCTTCATTCCTTGATCTGGTTACCCCAATATCGGCTGTGTAATCCTCAAGTCCAAGTGCGAGGGCAATCACATTTTCTGAAGCACAAGCAATCTCATATGCATGCATCACACCCTTTGCAGATTCGATTATGGGCATAAGAAATACGGGAGTTTTGTCTTTTTTAAGTTTTTTAATATAACTGTCGATATCTATTACTTGTTGTCTGGATTCAGATTTTGGTATGAGAATTACATGAACATTTTCATTGATAATTTCTTTAAGATCTTCAAATCCAAGAGGAAGCTGGTTGATGCGCACCATTTTTTCCGCTCCCTTGAAATCGACAGCTCGGAGTGCATTTCTTACGAGTATTCTGGCAGAATCTTTCTCGTCGGGATGAACCGAATCTTCAAGATCTAGAATGATTGCATCGGCTCCGTGCAGACCCGCATTAAGCATCAGCTTTGGCGAATTACCAGGAAGGTAGAGTCTTGAACGGCGAAGTGCATCCTTCGAGGTTGTATAGGTGCAATGTGCCTTCATCTCGGGCAGGTAGGATGTGGTGATCGAAGGATCAGCTTTTTTAAGAGCTGCTTCGATACGTGCAGTTATCACAAAATCAAGAGCTCCCTGGTCTTCAATTTTTATCTTTGCATTTTTTTCACCAAAGAATTTCAACTCATCCTGTGCAAGGGCAATAATATGATCTCCAAAAAAATCCTTCACTTTGCTGATAAGTTCGATGTGAACTCCCCCGCTGTCGGTGAGTTCGATAGTCACCATGCAGTCCGATCTGATTTTCGGTCCGTAATTTCCTGCTGATGCAATCTTTGCCATACAATCTCCTCTTTAATACAATACGTTTATAAATTTGAATAATTTGTTATGAACCATAGCGCTCAATTATTAGGTCAACTTTTTATAATCTACTCACTATCATAAAACTATATGAAATACTTTTATTGGGTTTCATTGATGAGTATTTTTTTATTAACCCGTGTTTGAATGATCCATAATATGATCATCCAGATATTTGCGATAATAATCATATAACCGAAGAAAATAATGGGTCTGAACAATATGGCAGAAAGGATCATTACGAATGCTTGCGCTGTCGGTCCAATCCAGAACCAGAGGTGTATTAATACTTTATTTTTTTCGTAATAGGTTTTCTGGTCATAAACTTCTTGTTTGCCTAATCGGAAGAGTTGAAGATGCGAATATCCCAGATAGAGTGCGATCATAACTTTATCAAGAATTTTGCCTTTTTCATGTTTGATAGTGCGCAATTCTTCTTTGAAGTGCTTCTTTGCTTCCCACGTTGATTTTATCATACCGAGACCATGCGCCATGAATTCCACACGATAATAATCAACGATCATAGAATGAAATATCCAGCTCACGGCAGATATTGCAAGGAGTGTCCAATGTGATATTGAAATTCCAAATGGAACGTGGTATCCAGCATTGGCTAAGCCAATTCCATACCCTATAAATACTGCGACACCAACAGAATAATCAGCTACTCCGTCTATGATACGTCCGACTGCAGAGCCACTGTTTTTCAGTCGTGCAATCATGCCGTCAACGCAATCCAGGACCAGGCAGAAGAAGTGCAATCCACCGGCAATAATAAAATAACTCGCAGTTCCTTTTGAGAAAATAAATCCACTGATCACACCCGTAATTATCGTCATTAAGGATACCTGGTTTGGTGTAATGCGTGTTTTGTAGATCAATTTCACAAAGATGAATGCGATAGGTCTCAGGATGTAGAGGGTTAAGGTTTCATCAAAAATGATGTGTTTCAGGGTGCTTTTGAATTCCTTAAATACTTTTTTATTATATTCTGTAATAATGTTGTTGCCTTTTACTTTCTTTGCCATTTCAGTTTATATTTTCCTTTTTGCTATCCTCAGCTTGATAAGCTATTCTCACTACAAAAGATTGTAGTTTCGAAAAAGCTGACTCTATTTATAGGATGATAAGATCAACTTTTATGATCTTCCTGTCCATGCATATATAAAAACATTTTTCCACATAATCATAATCAGAAATATAATCTATCCTATTAACGAATACTTCCTCAGCGATGACATCACCTTTGCCTGCAAGGATGAGTCTCACGACATTCTTGTTTGATAGGATATAATAGTTTTGCTCGAGCCGTCCATCACGTATGTAATCGATAGGGATCACTTGCGGTGACTGTTTATAAAATTTCTCATGAGTTGCAGGTTTGGCTTTTTGCCATTCGATCTTTCCGTGTGCTTTGTCAAGAAGAGAGTGATTTCCGCGTACATCAATGATAAGCAGTTTCTCATCGCGAAGCGATTCTACATCTTTAATTTCTCCATCAAATGCGGCTTTCCATCTCAATTGGAATGTATTCTTTTTTACGCACGTCAATTCATTTCCTGTGATGATATAGATATTTTCTGCATCGAAGAAAGGGGGCATTGTAATCTCAACCGGGCTTATCCACTGCCAGTCTTTCACCTCGAAGCCGGGATAGGGCATATTCTGTAAAAGTGACCTATAGTCGATCAAACTTTTCTTCTTCTCACTAATGAATTCTTTGCCGCTGCTGAGAAATCCCTGTCCCCATTTGCGCCCGAACACGACATATGCTGTTGCGACAATAATGACAATGAGCATGAATCGTCCGGTAGTTTTTGCATTAATGCGGAATTTCCTGCGTGGTCTGTAATGGGAATGCATTTCGGTAGCGACGATATGTACTATCGGTTCTGCACTCTCCAAAAAGAGATTATCAAAGGTCTTGAGGAAGTCCTTCTTGTTTTCTAGTAAAGTATTAAGTTCTTTTGCAAAAAGGAAAGGAAGAATGAGAATATCCGTATCGCGCTTAAGTTCAAGAGTGAGCACTTTTATCTGAAGCTCGCTCTCTTTTATACCGAGTATGGGAACATGAAATGACTCTTCAAAATTATTATGAATATCCAATCCAATTGGCGTGAGCTTGTCAGCGAATGCGTAGATTATCAAACGCCCTGTCTGGATAAAATATGCGATACCGTTTTTGATTACGCAGATAACTGCAGACATCTCAAATTTGCAGTTTTCGCGATTGAAAAAAGCAGTAAGATGCCAGTTCATTTCCCGGATCGTGCTCTGCAATCTGGTTTTTATATCATTGGATTTCTGGTAAAAATTTTCCTTGAACACATTGAGAAGCACACCGATTGCTTTTTCTGCTTTCTCGCTTTTCTCATAAGAATTGAGTATAAGCGTCACTTTCTCCTGTGTTTTTTCATAAAAATCTGTGAATATGTAATTACCGTTTTTGATAGAATATTTCTGCTGGATCGAGATGTGTTTTTTTGTCATTTCTTCAGTAATCTCAGCGTTGCCTTAAATAATATTTTATTACTCATGAGCATGTTTGTATAAGAGGCATTTGCCATGGGACAGTAGCATTTTTCCTTGCGTATTGCCAGGCGTTCTTTTTTCAAAAGTGAGCTTTTTTTCCAGAGCTTATTGAAATTATAGCTGTATTTTTTTAGGTTTCCCACAACTACTGATTTGATGCAGCAGGGCCACACATCTCCGTTCGGTACGATTTGTGCAGAGAGAATTCCAGCATAACAGGGAAGTACACGACGCTGCTCTTTGAGTATCTTTTTTACCATTTTGTAGTATTCGATACGGAAAGTTTGCGTTATCTTGTTCATGCCTTTGAAAGGCGTGTTTCTTATCTTATGAAGAAGGAAATCGACTGCCTGCGAGTAGTCCATGACGCGGGGAGTGATGTCTTCATTCATGGTGTCAAGCTCCACTCGATTTTCTGCGATTTCTGTAATATAGGAGTCCGGATGAAGGTCCATGAGACTTCCTGCAATTTCGCGGAAACGGTCTACATTGAACTTGGATATTACCGTATGGATTCCCACATTCACATTGCACATATTTATCTTTTTAATTCCCTCAAACGTTTTCAATGCTTTTTCATATGCCTTTGGAACACCTCTGATTGCGGAATCACGTTCCTCAAGATCATCTATCGATACGTTTATTACGATATTGCTTTTCGGGCAGTTTTTTGCAATCGTTTCAACCCGTTTTGGGATTTCCTTGAAAAGAAGTCCGTTCGTTGGAATGTTAATGATAGCCGGCTTGCATCTTTTGTATATGACATTGATGATCTCTTCGAGGTCTCTTCTCAGAAATGGTTCACCGCCGCTGATGGTTATCCAGTAGGCGCTTTTGCCGATCGTTCGGAAGATTTTATCATATTCATCTACAGTAAGTTCGTCACTTTTAATCTTGTAAATATTACAGGTTTTACAGCGGGAGTTGCAGCGATAGGTCACACTCACCGTATAATTTACCGGCAGCATGATCTTCTCGTACAACTGCCTGGATATTCTTAAAAATATAAGTTTGAGTAGAAGTTTTATGCTTTTCATTTAGGACTTGCTCAAATCTTTTGTGGATTCTGAAATATCCCATTTGTAAGGAATCTTCTTTAAAATTTTATAATCATACCAGCCAAGGAAACGTCCCCAAATCTCAAGAAATATTGTGAATACGATCTTCAGATCCTTTATTGGATTGAGGGACAATTCCTTCATGGTCAACCCGATGATCAAGCCGGAATTTTGGGACACAACAGTATAGTCCTGGTTTTCCTGCAGCCACAAATGACCGGCATATATTCTCCTGCGCTGCTTGATGAAATCTGACACATTTTCCGGTCCTTTGTTGTGCACGATCGCATCCGGAATATATTTGAGCTTCAGTCCGTCATGAGTGATGATGGACTCGATGCTCGCTTCGTCAACAGGGCTGTGTTCGGGAATTTCTTTTACTATGTTTCTGAAGGACGCCATTTCTCCAAGTTTTGGTGAGATCATTGCCATTTTATGGTGCGAGCGCCACATCATGCATACTGCGAATCCGATAAAACTCTTCGGATTATTGATGGGTTCGGGTCGCCCGCCGGTCATGCCGATTGTTTCATCATAAAAAGGCGCTGCGAGTTTTTCGATAGTATTCTTTGCAGGAATTGTGTCTGCACTCTCAATAATGAGCACATCGCCTGTTGCAGCTTTTAAGAACAGATTTATCGCTGATGATTTTCCTTTTCGCTCTTCTTGTATGATGAGCTTAATGCGAGGATTTTTCTTTTCATAATCACGAACAATATCATCAGTTCTGTCTGTTGAGGCACTGGATACCACAATGATCTCTTTCAGTTCAACTGTTTTTAGAACCTGCTTTTCTACTGCTTTGAGAAGTTGTCCGATATTTTTTTCTTCATTATAGGCAAAAATGCCGAGACTTACGTTAATCATCTTTCTTTTCCCTGTGCATGACCGCATCGAGGATGCCGTTCACGAATTTTTTTGACCGTTGGCCCGAGAAATCTTCTGCGAGTTCGACTGCTTCATTGATAGCTACTTTGTTCGGAATGTCAGAATATTCGATCTCCATAACAGCAAGCCGGAGAATGCTCTTCTCGATAATATTGATCCTTTCAAATGACCACTTTTTTGAATACTGTTTAATAAGATCGTCAATATCCTGCAGATGCAAATAAGTATTTTTTACAAGATCGATACAGAAATCTTTTTCATTAAGAGTAAATGTGATTTCATTCACAGAGATAGCTTGATTGAATTTTTGCT
>JAGHCS010000001.1 GCA_021160355.1 Candidatus Cloacimonadota bacterium | reverse complement strand
TATTTAAAGGTAAAATATGATTTTTTTAGTATTTTTCACTCCTGAGAAACTTTAGTCATGCATATCCCCTACTCTGGTGAAATTCTCTCCTTATTATCTGCGATTGTCTGGGCAGGAGCAGTTATGTTTTTCCGCAAGAGTGGAGAAACAACCAAGCCTTTTGCTCTTAACTTTTTTAAAAATGCTATTGCTTCGATCCTCTTAATTATCACATCTTTAGTGCTGGGACAGGAGATATTACGAGCTGTACCATCGAAGGATTACATACTCTTAATCGTAAGTGGAATTATTGGAATTGCAATTGCGGACACAATATATTTTACCAGCTTAAATATTCTTGGTGCTGGTGTATCATCAGTTGTAAACTGCCTTTTCAATCCATTTGTCATTGGCTTATCATTCATTTTCTTAGGAGAGAAACTCTCTGCACTTCAGCTCATAGGTGTGGCACTCATTATAAGCGCAATCGCTGTTACAACAGTGCGTGTAAATGCCTATGCAGTACAAAGAAAGCATCTTGTTCTTGGTATATTTCTCGGTGTGCTGTCTGTGTTTACGATGGCAATAAGTGTGATAATGACAAAACCAATTCTCGACAATTCTCCTGTACTCTGGTGTACTGAAGTAAGACTTGTATCAGGTACAGCTGTGATGGCAATCATTGCAGTGTTCCATCCAAGAAGAAGAACTATCTTCAGAACGTTCAAACCTTCTCCTGAATGGAAATATCTTATTCCAGGAACGATTCTCGGAGCATATCTTGCAATGGTTATCTGGCTGGGTGGAATTAAATACGCCTATGCAAGTGTTTCAACAGCGATCAACCAGACGAGCGTGATCTTCATATTTATCCTTGCAGCAATATTTTTGAAAGAACGTTTTACACTCCGACGATTTATCGGACTCGTGCTTTCCTTCACAGGGATTCTACTCGTGACATTAGGTTAAACTAATTCCAATCCTGATGGAAAAAACAAATTTGAAATTAGATATTTGGATTTAGTCATTAAAAAAAGACCCTCGAGAACGAATCCCGAAGGTCTTTATTGAATTTACAATTAGATTACAATCCGATTTCAACACCCATATTTATGCTGCGGCGAGGTCCAAAGAAGACTTCTGCTGCACTGGCTGTATGAGGAAAATATGGACCTGAACCCCATGCTGCCCAAGCATTATAAGAACTATTATCTACAGCATCCTGAACATAGATTTCATCAAGAAGATTGAATACATGTGCAAATATGCTGAATCTCACACCTCTCACAATTGTGGGAATATCATACATGATGTGTAGATCAACAGTTGTGTAGTTCGGTACTTTCCAGCTTTGTGTTCTGTCAGTTGGATCATTTCTCGTCAATACATTCCAATTACTCCAGAAATCTCTGTAAAGATTTCCAACAACTTTTACAACACAACCATCAAAAGGAAATATACTGGCACTTAGCCCAAGATGTGTTTGAGGTTGATTACCTACCTTAAGATCTTTAACATAACAGGTATACGTCGAATCTCCGCTTGGATATTTAACTGTTGCAACTACATCATCGGTATATTTCCATAAACCCTTTGATGCATTGAGATGGAATCGTACTAAATCAAATGGTTGATATGCTGTTTCTAACTCAACACCCATAAAACGAGAATCAATACCAGATACTTGTACCCTTACATCATCACCAGTTTGTGGATCTTCAGTATCCATTATTTTCGTTTCATCTTTTCTATCTGTATAATAACCATCAGCTTTGATATTAAGAGCTCCATCAAGACCAACCCAGCTGAAACCGGCTTCTGCACTCATAAATTTTTCATTTATTGGATCAGGATACAAACCACCGTCCCAGTCGTTAATAACCTCATCAAGTATGGGTACTTTAGAAACATATCCGACATTTGCAAAAAGACCAAGATCAGGCATTACAACATAACCCAAACCACCTTTTGCCTGATATCCAGAAATCCAATCAGCTTGAGTCTTCAACGCTTTTGTGGTATCGGCAGGATCTTTTGTGAAATGATCTAAATATGAATACTTAACTGCAGAAAGCCCTGCAGAACCAAAGGCAGTAATAGGACCTTGTTTGAATTCACCTTGAGCAAATCCACCCATCCAATTAACTGTATTTGTGTTGTAGTAGGCAATTTTTTCTCCAAGTTTCCTATTTACTTCGTCACCTACCCAAAAATCACTAATTGGATTTCCTTCATAGTCAACATCAGTATAATATTGACCACCTAATAAATCACGAACTTCTCTGTAGTGATCTATCTCAGCAGTACGCCAGTCAATACCCACAAGTGTATTGATCATAGGATTCACTTCATATTCTGCTTTTATGATCGCACCGATAGTCCACTGTCTGTTCACACTATTTCTTAGAATACCAAAAGCACTAGTGCTTGATGTATCATTTTTAGCAATAGTTGCATCCCAATCAACAACACGTGAGGGGAAAGAATAATCCCATCTCATGCTTCCATACGTTCCTGTACCGCCACCTTTACCACCGGAGTAGTAAACCGTGGAATATAAGTTTAACTTATCGGTTAACTGGCTGAACCAGTTAAGGTTGATCTGAGGTTTGTGATAGAAATTCTCTCTTTCGTTGAGGAAGGTGTTATTATAACGTTGATGTCGTGCATCATCCCACCACTGCATGCCATTATAAGATGAACTTACGGTATTCCAGTTTTCATTATAGTTCCAACCCTCTTCTGGGAATGAGTTTAGATAATTATCCATATCACTTGCAGGAACAGTAGTTGCTAGTTTTTTTGCTTCCTTATGGCTAAAAGCAGCGATGTTCTGCGCATACATTCTTTGGCCATGTCTTTGAGGAGCACCAACAGCATAGAATTCCAATCTGTTATTGTCGTTCAGATTATAGGATGTGGCAAGATAATATGCGTATGCATCAGTCCATGTGCCATTAGCAACACCATCTCCTTGCTTACGAACAAGATTAAAACTGAGAGCATATTTATCGTCAACAAGACCTGTATTTCCAGTAAGGGTCATTTTCCTGAAGTTGCCTGAGCCGTATTCCTGTTTGAACCGCACTCCCGAAGTCATTTGTGTGGGATCTGTAATGATGTTCATGGTTCCTCCGATCGAGGGAACTGCAAGGTTGACTGCGCTGAGACCTCTCTGCACCTGGATTGAGGATGTTGCATCTGCGAGTCCATCCCAGTTTGACCAGTAAACCCAGCCGTTTTCCATATCATTAACCGGAACACCGTTGATCATAATAGCAATGTTTCTCTGGTCGAAGCCACGAATGTTCACACGTGCATCACCTGCACCGCCACCCTGGTCGGTAGAATACACACTTGGTGTACTCTTGAGAACCAGTGGAAGGTCACGAGAACCAAGATCTATTGCGATATCTTCACTTGTTACATCAGTATAAGCAATAGGAGTTGTTTCTTCTGC
>JAGHCS010000076.1 GCA_021160355.1 Candidatus Cloacimonadota bacterium | reverse complement strand
TGTGGGGCATCCGACACGCAGATGGGATCTCAACGATTATACGTTTGGAAAAACCTTATCAGGATTGGAAAGCAGTTCACGCATTCCCTTATAATACTACGATTTTCGACATCGATATCTCTCCAGATGGCGAACAACTCTCAGCAGCACTCGTTCACGCTGATGGGGCGCAAGAGCTTGCACTGTTCGATGTTGACAGTCTGATGAACAGCAATGCATCCTACGAAACTGTTTTCGATTTCGGGTTCAGCTCTCCTGCTAATTTTGTCTTTTCCCCTGATGGACAACATTTATTCGGTGCTTCGTATTATACGGGTGTTTCAAATATTTTCCGCTATGACCTCGATGCAAAAGATATGAGTGTACTCACCAATGCCGAAACCGGTATCTTCAGACCAGTTCCCGTGAATGAGGACTCTCTTATTGCTTTTGAATATGAAGGCGGAAAAGGTTTTACACCCATGTGGATAGAGAATAAGCAGGTCGATGGAGTGTCTGCAATAAATTATCTCGGGCAAGCTGTGGCAGATAAATATCCCATTCTGAGAGAGTGGAATTATGGTGAGTTCCAGCAGTATGATATCGATTCTCTTGCCTACTTTCAGGGCGCATATAATCACTATAAAAATATTGATCTGCTCTATGCTTATCCCGTGATCGAGGGCTACAAAGACTATACATCATTTGGTTATTTTTTCCATTTCTCAGATGACGTGAACATGCGTATACTCGACCTCACTCTTGCATATTCTCCTCAAAATAACCATCTCGAAGAAAAGGAATCCTATCATGTAAAAGCGGATTTTCATATCAATAAATGGGGACTACATTTAGGATATAACAAAGCAGATTTTTATGATCTTTTCGGGCCGGCAAAGTTGAGTCGCAAGGGTTTTTCTGGAGGATTATCCTATGAAAATTATCTCATCTATGACAAGCCAAGAATCCTCTCGATCAATTCTGATATTACTGCGTATACTGGTTTTGATGAACTGCCATTTTCGCAAGATGTATCTGTCGATTCAAACATACTCATTAAGAGCAGCACGGGTCTAACTTATAAGAACCTGCAAAGTTCTCAGGGTTCGGTTGATGATGAAAAAGGGTATCTCTTGCAAGGAGACCTCAATCTTAGCTATGCTGAGGGCAGACTGCACACCCTCTTGCATGCCCGTGTCGATCAGGGAGTACCATTTCTGTTTGACCATTCCTCCGTCTGGCTCAGGACTGCCGTAGGAATTTCACCTGGGAAGAAAAATGATCCTTTTGATAATTTTTATCTCGGCGGTTTTCAAAATAACTGGGTGGACAACAAAGAAGTTCAGCGATACCGTGAATGGAACAGCTTTCCAGGCAAGGATATTTGCAGTATCTCAGGAACGAATTTTTTAAGGGCAATGGTCGAGTTTGATCTTCCGCCACTTCGGTTCCGTGAAGTAGGCATAATACCTTTTTATTTACGATGGATGAGGACATCACTTTTCTCTTCAGCCCTTGCTACAAATATTGAAAATAACTCATTGCGACCAATGTACTATAATATCGGAATACAAGTTGATTTCCAATTTGTTGCACTTTCTCTTCTGAGAACCTACCTCTCTTTTGGATATGCAGCAGCAGTTGATAATAGCAGCAGCTATACACATGAATTCATGATGAGTCTCAAGCTCTTTTAGGATGATCTCCAGCATTCTTGTAAGTTTGTGTCCTGTTTTTATATTCCTTCTATTTCTTGTCATTTTTGACAGCTATAAATTACTAAAATTATCTTTTTTATTAAAAATCATCTTACTGGGGTGTATTGCGGCAGCAGGTAGTTTTTGTATTGAATATATCATTAAAATTATATTTCACCTACAAGTTAAAACACTCTCTTTATATGTCGCACCACTTTTTGAGGAATTTCTTAAAGCCACGATCATCATCATCCTTTTCTATAAAAAAAGGATAGGATTTTTAGTTGATGCAGCGATCATTGGATTTGCAGTTGGAGCAGGTTTTTCCTTTATTGAGAACAGTTACTATCTGTCCATTTTCACTCACGAAACTATTTTCACATGGGTACTTCGGGGTTTGGGAACAGCAATCATGCATGGCTCCACAACCTGCCTGATGTCAATTATTTCCTGCTATATTATTGAAAAAAATAATTCTACTCATTTGGGATTTTTTCTTCCGGGAATACTTGTCGCAATATTCTTTCATTATGGTTTTAATCTTTTCATACTCCCCCCGATTATGATGACCGTGCTTCTTTTAGTTGTTTTCTCAATAGTAATATTTACAATATTTCAGCAAAGTGAAAGAGGTCTGGAAAAGTGGCTTGAAACTGGATTCACGAATGATATCTTGCTTCTGAAATCTATTAAAAGTGACAAATTTAAAGAAAGTAATGCAGGGAAGTATTTATACTCACTTCAGGAAGTATTTCCCAAAGAAATTGTGGGCGACATGCTCTGCTATCTGAGACTTCACCTTGAATTAGCTCTAAGAGCAAAAGCATTGTTAATGTTGAGAGAAGCAGGATATCCCGATGAAATTGATCCATCAATTCAAGATACCTTTTCTGAGATGAAGTATCTCGAAAAAACAATTGGTAGAACCGGTTTAGCAGCTCTCAAACCTTTGCTTCATTTTTCTGATAAAGACCTCTGGCAGATATATTTTTTAAAGAAATCGCATCTCAAGTAACATTAAGATAGTTTACATCAAGAACTAAATTCCATACAGAAAGATTTAGTATAACTCTAAAGTTGAGAAAAAAAAGATGTAAGCTCTGTTAAACTTGACGAATATTTAAGTAATTTCTGCTATTTTTATAGAGGATATATAATTCTATGTTAAAAAAAATACTGAATATCGCAATTATTTCCACCATGGCAATGATGCTTATTAGATGTCCTGCAGCTACGAAATATCCCCTGGGAGCACTCGGCACTATTCCTATAGACAGAAATCTTCTCGGTATCTGGGAAACCAGCGATGATTATGATGTTCAGAAAATTGAGGTTATTGAAAACGATCCATATTCATATTT